>JADJAA010000001.1:2137500-2437500 GCA_016704485.1 Flavobacteriales bacterium
TCCTAGATCCGGGTAGGATCATTCGGGATCCTCTTTGTAGTACCCAACCAATAGGTGGACCGAATAGTTAGCGTTCTTATTCTTGCTCGGGTCTATTGGGCGTAGCAGCAGAGGTTAACTCATTAACGCCTTTCAGATCTTCGCACGATCTTTGCACAACTGGTATAATTCCGAACTGAAACTCGTATCAATTGGCAATGATCTGGTCCAAAGCAATTCGTCAATTCTTCATCGGTGCGCTTACATCGTTATTCTGCATCAGCAGTTCAACGGTCCGGACCCAAACGATCTCGGGATCTTTCGAGTTTGAACCCAGTACCTCATTGCCAGAGCAAGTGGTCCTATGGAATACTTTCGGTGGAGAGCATACCAGGATCGATTCTGCTTTGGTGAGAAAGAATGCTACGTTCAGTTTTGAGGACCGTGCGTACGCCACTGGATTCTATCAGCTTACAGTCAATGATACCGACCTGGTCGATATCATTCTCGATCCGCACGAAACAGAACTGAACTTGCGCTTTAGCGGTAGGCCACTCCAAGAACATGTGCAGATCATCGCTTCATTGGAGAACCAGCGTTTGTGGGAGTATAAGGCAATTAGCAGGGATAGTCAGGAAAGGGCAAGGGATAATTTGAAGGCACGTAGCGGTTCTTCATACCATGATACTGTGGCCAGACAACGATTCGATAGCATTGATGCATCGATAATTGCGGCCAAACAATCGAATTTGGATCGTTTGATCGAACAGGATCCTTCAAGTTATTTTACGAAAATGGTGGTGGCCGATCGCCAACTTATGAGCTCCATACCAATGGGATTCGAGGCTATTCGCGATGCTTTTGATTGGTCCGATGGAGAATTGTTGCGAAGTGCTATTCACGATAAAGCTGTAATGGCCGTTCTGCAAAGTATTCCCATGGATATGGAGAATGGCTTGGTCAGGGTATGTGATTCGGTGCTTTTCTGGAGTGAACCTGATCTGGAGTGTTGGTCCCGAACACGTGCGTTGCTAATTGAACTGTTTGATCAATATGGCCCTGACCATGTAACGCAACATTTGGTCGATAGCTACGTGGTTGGAGAAAAGGTATTGGTTCCTCCGGATAACGACCTGCTGCGAATAGTAGCTGAATTGCTTCGCGTTACAGTTGGCGCAAAAGCACCTGATGGCAAATTGCCGGACCCATTAACTAAGGATACCACGGATATTGCAACCTTGCTTTCCACGGCAAAATACACTGCGCTCTTCTTTTATTCCAGTACGTGCGATCATTGTCACGATCAAATGCCCGGATTGCGCCAACTTTATGCGGATGAACATGGAAAAGGATTCGAGATTATTGGGATCGCTTTGGATGCGGATACGATGGAGTTCAAAGAAACGATCACGGTCGAAAAGCTGAATTGGCCCTGTTTTTCAGAACTGATCGGATGGGGTTCTCCACTCGCGAAGGCATATGCCGTAAGGTCAACACCAAGTTTCTTCCTGCTGTCAAGAGATGGTATCATCGTGGCGAAGCCAACGGACCATGAAGAACTTAGAGAGCTATTGGAAGGGTTGTTCTAGGAGGTGGTCAGAATTGGAAACTCCAGGTCCTATGGTCACTAGGCCATTCCAAGATCGGTGGCGGTGTAGTGAACAACCCAAAGACAGTTGAACCTGATCCAGACATTGCTGCGTGAAATGCACCGGCTTCGATCAACTTTTTGAAGGCCTGTTCCACTTGAGGATAGGTATTGAACACGTGATCCTCCATTACGTTCGGGATCAACTCACGGATCGCTGAGTTAGAAAAAGTAGAAACTGGCCCCTTGTTCATTAACCCGATCGCTTTATCCCAATTTGCTCCGAAAGAACGGCCCGTTGGTCTGGTATTGCGGTACACTTCCGGGGTTGGAACATGTAAACCAGGATTGACAATTAATACCCAATGACCTTTAAGATCCAGATCCAGTGAACGCAGTATTTCTCCTCGCCCTTCCGCAAGTTGAGGGCCATTGGTCAAAAAGAATGGGCAATCACTTCCAAGGGATGCAGCCAAGGAATGAAGTTCGTTAGTACTTATGCCGAGGTCCAACAAATTGTTCAACAATAGAAGTGTATGTGCAGCGTCGCTCGAACCACCTCCAAGTCCAGCCCCTAGTGGGACTACTTTGTGTAAGTGCAGTCGAATACCCGGCATTATTCGCGTAGCATAAAGTTTCTGGGCGGCACGCCAACACAGATCGCTTTCCAAGGTTCCGGCAATGGAAATACCCGTTCGTGTGTAGGATATTTCACCCTGGCCAAGACTAGGGTCCTTCACAGCTTCCAAAATATCCTGCAATGGAATCGGCACCATTGCGGTCTCAATATCATGAAACCCATCTTCGCGTTTGCGCACGACATTCAAGCCTAGATTGATCTTGGCATGTGGAAAGATGATCATATCGGGTCGCTAAGGTATTGGAGGAAATGATGGTTGGTCTAAAATGGTGTGGTCGGTTATTTCCATCCTCCTACCTTCGCTCTTCTTAACCAGTCCGTATGCAGACATTCTTGGAGTTTGAAAAGCCGATACAGAACATCATCGAGCAGATCGAAAAATTGAAGGACGTGGCTTCACAAGGTGAGGTGGATGTAAAGTCCACATTGAAAGACCTTGAGAAGAAATTGGCACAGACGCGGAAGTCAATTTACAGCGACCTAACACCTTGGGAACGTGTTCAAGTTAGCCGCCATCCGGATCGGCCATACACATTGAAGTATATCAATGAAATGAGCGACGGCACGTTCATAGAGCTGCACGGTGACCGTACGGTTAAGGACGATAAGGCAATGGTGGGTGGATTCGGTTCCTTGGATGGCCGAACGGTAATGTTCATTGGACAACAAAAAGGCGTTAATACGAAAATGCGTCAATTCCGGAATTTCGGAATGCCGAATCCTGAAGGTTATCGAAAAGCCTTACGGTTGATGAAGTTGGCTGAAAAGTTCAATAAACCCGTGGTGACATTGATCGATACGCCGGGAGCATTCCCGGGTCTCGAAGCAGAAGAACGCGGCCAAGGTGAGGCCATTGCCCGTAATTTGATCGAAATGATGCAATTACGTGTTCCAGTGATCTGCGTGATCATTGGCGAAGGCGCTTCAGGTGGTGCATTAGGGATCGGTATCGGTGATAAAGTTTTGATGATGGAGAATACGTGGTACTCGGTGATCTCTCCGGAATCATGCTCCTCCATTCTTTGGCGCTCATGGGATTATAAGGAGATCGCCGCAAGTGCGTTGAAGCTTACTGCTAAGGATATGCTTGCGAATAAATTGATCGATGGTATTATTAATGAGCCTGTCGGCGGTGCGCACGCAGATCCGGATGAGGCTTGCAAAAAAGTGCGGACTGAATTGAACAAGCAACTTGAACAGTTGGTGAAACTCGCGCCCGATAAGCTGGTGGAGCGGAGGATCAAGAAATTCTGTGAAATGGGTGTGGTGCTAAAAGGCAAGCCACTGCGCAATGCGAAAGGTGAAGTGATCTAGTACTGGGAACTGGATGGGCATCGTTCGAAGCTCAACGATTGTGAAGCGTTAATATCGTTCCCGCTTGTAGTGGTATGGTAACCGATCCAAGAATAGCACCGGAGTTCGGATCCAGCGTAAGCAATTGATCTCCGGATCCAATGTAAACAACTCCGGCAGCGGCTTCATAGGTCAAGGCATCGGCAGGTTGTAGAGCGATAGTGATCAGTGTACCTGTGGTTACATCAAATCGTTTTATTTCTCCCCCAACGGCGATGACGAATAGGGCATCATTGATCCGGGTTGTTGCCGTTATCTCATTTCCGGAGAAAACCTGCATCTCGAACGTTCCACCAAGTGTCGCATGACGTTCGGCGATCACGCCATCGCCATTTCTGTTGCCGAAGGTGAGGAATGTTTGCTCGGTCCTTCGATACATATCGATCAGGTCAAGGTCCAGTGGCCATTGCTCGTAGAGTGCTCCACTACTGCTGGCATACGTTACCAACTTGCGTTGCGGCAACGTATTGCTGCGTTGTTCATTCACAAGAATATCGCCAAGGAACAATGTGTTGTATGGTCTGAAATCCGGAATGGCAAGTGCCGTGAACTGTTGGGTTCCATTACCGGAATAGCCCCGAATGAATTGATCATTGCTACATAAATAAAGTTTCTTGTCGGTCGGATCAAGATCCAGACCAGTGAAATACGGATAGGGTAGAGCATTTGAATTATTCACTTGCCACTGACCGCTTGTTCCCGAGGTGGGGTAGGCGATCATTGGGTCATATTGTCCTCCAGCTATGTAGAGATGTTGTGTGCCACCATCGATAGCAGATCCATAGAATTCATTGATCATGGCAAACGTGGAGATCGATCCAACACTATCGATCTTGGCGATCAGGGCAGGGCTACTGCCGTTGGGTGGTGTTACGTAGATAGCGCGAAGTCTAAGCGGAGCTGCGTGTATGTTGATCGAATGGAAAGCGCGTCCTTCATTAGTACCATCGAATGCACGAGCGATCAATTTATAGGGTCCGCTCAGTATGCGCTCATCGGTGATGGTCAATTCGCGCTCGATCGTTACGCTCGTGCCAGCAAGATCGGCAGTAAATCCAGGAGCGATCGGAATATTGTTGTCATCCACGATCATCACGGACAAGCTCTCCAATGCTCTGTCATCCGTCACTTTTACACGAATGATGAACGCCGCAGGAACTTGAGCGGTGAACGAATTGCCGGGCAATTCGAATTCAACGTGCGGTGAATTCTCGTCCTTGTCTTTACGACAACTGGTTGAAAAGAGCAACAGAACGATCAATATCCACAAGATCCAACGCGTTGGCATTGCCGAAAGTTACGGTAGACCGCAACATTCATTTCGGGGATCAAAGATGTACACAGCATTTTTGTTGATCCTACGGAGAATAGTTGTAAACATTCCTGACCGATCGACAGGAGGATGGCTCTACATTTGACACCCCAATCCCCAAAAACAGTTCTGTTCAATGGATCGCTCGCACATATGTCGAGGGACACTGAATACGTTAGGTGGGTTAAGCAATGAATGGCTGAGATATCTACACCAAGATCATTTGATAAGCAACGAGGAGTAGCGCGTCGGCAAGCGTCTTCATTGATGGATACGGCGATAGAAGCTGGTAAGCTTCCACCACAAGCTCCGGAATTGGAACAGGCCGTTCTGGGTGCGTTGATGCTGGAAAGGAATGCCGTGAACGAAGCGATCGATATCCTGCAACCGGAGAGCTTCTATGTGGAAGCACATCGCAAGATCTTTGATGCCATTCTTGGTCTGTTCCGGAATGATCAACCGATCGACATCCTCACGGTCACGGAGGAATTGAAAAAGCGCGGCGAGCTTGATGTCGTAGGTGGACCATTCTACATCAGCCAACTCACGAACAAAGTTGCAAGCAGTGCCAACGTGCAGTACCACGCACGCATCATCAGCCAAAAACATATCCTCCGTGAATTGATCCGCATCAGTTCCGATACAATGCGCGATGCATACGAGGATAGTGCCGACGTATTCGATCTGCTGGACAAGACAGAACAAGATCTGTATACCGTAACCAGTGGAAACCTGAAACGGAACTACGAACCCATGAGCGATCTGATACAGGGAGCCATTGAGCAGATCGAGAACGCGAAGACCAAGACCGGTGGCGTTAGCGGTGTTCCTACAGGTTTCGTGCAATTGGATAAGCTCACAGCAGGTTGGCAACGCAGTGATATGGTGATCGTGGCGGCACGACCAGCAATGGGAAAAACATCCTTCGTGCTCAGCATGGCCCGGAATATCGCGGTTGAACATAAACGTGCCGTTGCAGTGTTCAGCTTGGAAATGAGCAGCACGCAGTTGGTCACACGTTTGATCGCAAGTGAAGCAGGGATCAGTTCAGAGAAATTGCGGAAAGGAGATCTCACGGATAGCGAGTTCACCATCCTGCACCAACATATTGCACGTCTTACCAATGCGCCCATCTATATTGATGATACGCCGGGCTTGAATATCTTCGAGCTACGCGCTAAGGCCCGCAGATTGAAAAGCCAGCACAATGTGGATCTGATCATCATTGATTACCTGCAGCTTATGACCGCTGGTGGGGATAGCAAAGGGGGTAACCGGGAACAGGAGATCAGTAGTATTTCGCGTTCCATAAAAAGTATCGCCAAGGAATTGGATATTCCCATCATTGCACTCTCACAGCTAAGTCGTGCAGTGGAAACACGCGGTGGTGATAAGCGACCGATGTTGAGCGATCTCCGTGAATCGGGCGCTATTGAGCAGGACGCGGATATCGTTTGTTTCCTGTATCGGCCTGAGTATTACAAGATCTACGAGGATGAACATGGTAGTACGCTTGGCGTGGGTGAGGTGATCGTGGCCAAGCATAGGAATGGTGCAATAGATACCGTTAGGCTTCGTTTCATTCCTGAGTTGGCTAAATTTGCTGACCTGGAGACCATGTCCGGTGGTTTCGGGAATGATGGCATGGGAATGGATGAGGATGGTGGAAATGCCTTCCGCACTGTTACCCGCCAAAGCCGCATGAACGATGAAAACGATTTCGACGACGCTGCACCGTTCTAACTTCCTTCGGTTCTCCGTTGTAGTTCTCTTCTTGCTGGTGGGAGGGCGGACCTTCGCTACCAAACTGTTGATCCCCATGGACAATAGCCAGCGGGATCATCTCAAAGCATATGGTATCGCTTTTTGGACCTTACAACAGGATCTTCCGATTGACTGGTTACTGAACTACAGAGGTGGTAGCTTTCTCATCGATCATTACCTGACCTTGGAGCAGGAATGCACCATACGCGGGGTAACCTACCAAGTGATCGCCGACGGTCAAGCTGCACTGATCCTGCAGGAGATCAGCGATCCTGAGGCGAATATGGAGGCTGTGAAATTGGAGAAGGTGCCCAAGATCGCCGTGTATGCTCCCGAATCATTTCAACCGTGGGACGATGCTGTTACCATGGTCATGACCTATGCGGAAATACCATATGAACGCATCTATGACAAAGAGATCATTGGTGGTGCATTGCCACAATTCGATTGGCTCCATTTGCATCACGAGGATTTTACTGGTCAGTACGGTAAATTCTATCGAACCTACCGCAGTGCACCTTGGTACATCGAGAACGTTCGGGAAAGCGAAGAGATGGCAGGTGGTCTTGGATTTGCCAAAGTGAGTCAAATGAAACTTGCTGTGGCATTGAAGATCCGGGATTACGTGAGTGGTGGTGGTTACCTCTTCACCATGTGTTCGGGAACGGATTCATATGACATTGCATTAGCCGCAGAAGGTGTTGATATTTGTGCTCCTGAGTTCGATCATGACCCTATTGATCCGCAGGTACAACAAAAGATCGACTTCAATAAAGCATTCGCATTCAAGGATTTCAAATTGATCACGGATCCCATGGTCTACGAATTCTCTGATATCGATGCTACGGATATCCATAGCAGGATCGGGCAGGAGCGCGATTTTTTCACGCTCTTCGACTTCAGTGCCAAATGGGATGTGGTGCCTACGATGCTCTGCCAGAGCCATGAGCAAGTGGTCCGCGGTTTCATGGGCCAGACCACCGCATTCCGAGGCAACTTGGTGAAACCTGGTGTTACGGTAATGGGTGAGAACAAAGCGCAGAGCACGGTGAAATACATTCATGGTGAATTCGGTCTTGGACAATGGACTTTCTATGGTGGCCACGACCCCGAGGACTATCAGCATATGGTGGGCGATCCGCCCACGGACCTGAGCCTGCACCCTAATTCTGCAGGCTATCGTTTGATCCTGAACAATATCCTCTTTCCCGCTGCGCGGAAGAAGAAGCAGAAGACCTGAGAAGTTTTTTAGTGCTCCATATAGCTGATCGCGACCGTTGACGCCCATGCATTGTGTTCGGATAGCACGTGTTTTGAGGTGATTTCCGAGATTGATCCGGATCACGTACCTTTAGCAGTGAACCAAACCCTCATTCAAAATGAAACGAACACTACTTTTTGCTTTTTCCGCAACCCTACTGTTTGCCGCCAATGCGCAAACAGTGATCTATTCAGACGACTTCGAGTCGTATGCAGCTGGTGATATGGTGGCCGCAACCAACCCCACGAACTGGGCGATCTGGGCCGGTGGTGCTGATCAAGTAATTTCGACGGCTTTTGCAAACAGCGGAACTAACAGTATTGCGTGCATTGCAACCGCTGCAGCCGGTGGACCGGGCGACCTATTGCTACGCTTAGGCGATAAAACAACAGGTTCATATGCCCTTACTTGGAACATGTATGTTCCAACGGGTAAAGGCGGTTACTTCAATATTCAACACATTGAGATCCCTGCGGCTGGGTCCTTCGCTGCGGAAGTGATCTTACAGGATGGAGGGGCTATTTCAGGTATGGCCGCTGGTGATTCCATAACTGGAACTTACCCACAGGATGCATGGTTCAGCGTTGCCATGGCATTTGATCTGACGGCAATGACCGCTGTGATCATGGTGGACGGGAATATGGTTTCTTCGTTCGCCTTCAATACCCTTACTGATGGTGCTGCCGGCCCGAACCAACTCGGATCGATCGACTTCTTTTCATATGGAGGAGGTACACCGACGGTCGGTGAGTTCTACGTTGATGATGTAGTTTACGTGGACATGAGCACTGATATTAGTGTCGGTGAGAATTCCGCAAGTAATGCGGTGAGCATTTATCCGGTGCCTGCGGATAACGTATTGTCCATCGCCAATGGAAATGGCAACGGAGCAGCTTCTTGGCAATTGATCGATCTGAACGGTCGCGTGGTCATGACCGCAGGGCACACGGTTGCTGCTGGAACTACGGACCATGTTGATATCAGCGGCTTGGCTTCCGGTATCTATATGATGGAGATCGAGTCGGGCAATATGCGTGAAAGACATCGTATTGTGCGCAATTGATACGTGAATAGAACCATAACAAAAGAACCCTGCCTATCAGCGGGGTTCTTTAGTTATGGAAGTTTCACCTGCACCTAGGATCCGGTCGACCCAATGGACTGCAAACAACAAAGAAATCGTGGCGATCACAATTCAATACTATTTTTCCCGACCTAACACGCCGGGTTCATTAGATTTGTCCCTACAACAAATAGCATGGACCTTAGTAAGATCATTTCCATTTCAGGTAAGCCCGGTCTTTATCGCATTGTAGCGCAGGGCAGGCAAGCACTCATCGTTGAATCGCTGACGGACAATAAGCGTGCTCCTGTGCACAGCAGTGTTAAAGTGAGCTCGTTGGACGAGATCAGTATGTTCACCACCGGTGAGGATGTGCCTTTGGCGAAAGTGTTGGAGAGCTTGCATAAAGTGGAGAGTGGTAAGGCCAGCTTGGATCCTAAGAACGCGGACGACGATAAATTATTCAAGAAATTGGGTGAAGCGCTTCCCGAGCATGATCGCGATCGTATCTACCCAAGTGATGTACGCAAGCTGTTCACCTGGTATGGTCAATTGTTGAAAGCTGGTGAATTCGACAAGAAAGAAGAGAAAAAGAAAAAGAGCGACGCCAAGGACGGGGACAAGAAGACCAAGTCCAAGAAAGCAGCAAAAGGAACCGACGAACCGGTAATAAAGAAGGCGAAAAAAGCCGCTGCTCCGAAAAAGCCAGCCGGTACTTCCAAAGCGAAAGCAACTACCATGCGTAAATCCGCGCAACGCGGTGGTTAAATGACTCCGGTAACAAGTGCCGCCCGTACGTTCCTGCCGGTTGCGCTGAGGATAGAGGACTGGAATTCCGTTGCTACGTATTTCAAGGAATTGCATGAGCGCAGTATAACATCGCGCCATGAATTGGAACGCTGGTTGAAAGACCTGAGCGAACTGGATGCGGCACTATCCGAAGAAGGTGCTTGGCGGTATATCCGCATGACCTCGGATACCCGTGATGATGCAGTGAGCAAACGTTACAATGCATTCGTTAGCGAAGTGCTTCCAGAGGTGGAGCAATGGACCGATAAATTGCAACGGAAGCTCATGGCCGATCCACATGTGGAAGGTCTGAACGGCGAAGGATATCCTGTTTATCTCCGTGGCATCCGTGAACAATTGCGCATTTTCCGTGAAGCGAACGTGCCTTTACAGGCCGAATTGCGATCCATGGCACAGGAGTACGGCACCATCATGGGTGCTATGAATGTGCAGTGGAAAGGAGAGACCATTACGCTGCCGAAAGCAGGTGCTATCCTTGAAAGTACGGATCGCGATGAGCGCGAAGCCATTTATCGCTTGATCGCTGAGCGTCGTGCTTTGGACACGGTTAAACTCGATGAGCTGTTCACCGCAATGGTGAAGAAACGTCAGCAAGTTGCGGTCAACGCCGGCTTCGATAATTTCCGTGACTATATGTATAGCGCTCTGGGGCGCTTCGATCACACTCCCGCAGATGCTGTTGCGTTCCATGAAAGCGTTGAAAAGGAAGTGGTGCCTGTTATGGACCGCTTGGCAAAAGAGCGTAAGACCGCTTTGGGTGTTGCGTCATTGCGCCCTTGGGACCTTGCTGTCGACCCATTGGGTAGAGCACCTTTACGGCCATTCGATTCACCGGATGAATTGGCGGATCTCGCTATTTCAGTGTTTGAGGAATTGGATCCGTACTTCGCCGATTGCTTGCGTGAGATGCGCACCATGGGACGTTTGGACCTTGGATCGCGGGATGGAAAGGCGCCGGGTGGCTACAATTATCCGCTCTACGAAACAGGTCCGCCGTTCATCTTCATGAATGCAGTTGGCACCACCAGTGATGTGATCACCATGGTGCATGAAGGGGGGCATGCAGTGCATTCGTTCCTAACGCATCCGTTGCCAATTACCGGGTTCAAGAACTTCCCAAGTGAAGTGGCCGAGTTGGCAAGTATGAGCATGGAGTTGCTCACCATGGAGCATTGGCACCTTATTTATACCGATCCGGAAGAGCTGCGCCGTGCGAAACGTGATCAATTGGAACGCGTTCTTTCGATCCTGCCGTGGGTGGCAACAGTGGATGCTTTTCAACATGCGATCTATACACATCCCGAATGGACCATCAAGGAACGGTCAAAGGCTTGGGTGGAGATCCATCAGCGCTTTGGCGGCGACGTTGTCGATTGGAGTGGGCTTGATAAAGTACGCGCTACACTTTGGCATAAACAGCTCCATATTTTCGAAGGACCGTTCTACTACATCGAGTACGCCATTGCCCAATTGGGAGCTATCGGTGTATGGCGCAACTACAAAAAGAACCCTACTGAAGCGTTGCACATGTATACCGATGCGCTGAAACTCGGCTATACCCGAACGTTGCCGGAGATCTACGCTAAGGCCGGTATTTCTTTCGACCTATCCGTATCCAACGTCCACGAACTGATCACGTTCGTTCGAGAAGAGCTGGATCGTTTATAATGGTATCCGGTCAGGATCCATTCCACGATATCAAGAGTAGGGGTAAGTGAGTTGGCGACCAGCGGCGTTTCGCCCTAGATTTGCAAGCATACACTTCTTACATCTTATCTATGCTACAACGTTATTCTTCCATTTCCCGTGTTCTGATCTTAGCCCTGTTGGTGGGAACTGTTGCCTTGTTCGTTGCTTGGAAAGATGGCAGGTTACCAGAAGCGAAAGCATACCATAGCGCGGCGGAATTGAAGGACTATCGTGATGCAGGGCTACCTCTATCTGAAGCAACGAACCACTATTTCGCGGCAAGTGGAAAATGTAGTGGTTGTCACGGAAAGGACATCGTGAATAATTATGCAGGAGTGGATGAGGACGGTGTTGATGTGAACGTTGCTGATGATTGGCGCAGTACCATGATGGCCAACGCGGCACATGATCCATTCTGGCGTGCGAAGGTCAGTCATGAAGTAACTGTGAACCCAGCACATAAAGAAGAATTGGAGGATAAATGCACGAGCTGTCATGCTCCAATGGGCCGCTATGATGAGTTTTTCAGGACGGGGGGACATTATACCATGGATACCTTGGCCACGGATTCAATGGGACTTGATGGGGTGAGCTGCTTGGCTTGCCACATGCAAAGTCCTGATAGTATCGGACTTCACTTTTCAGGTAAGATCCTATTCGATACGAACCGCGTAGCCTATGGTCCGTATCTGGAGGTATTCGGTGCGCCAATGACCAGCTTCGTTGGATACGATCCTATGTATGGTGCCCATATTAATGATGCTGGTCTATGTGCAGGTTGCCACACGTTGCTTACTGAGACAGCGGATCTTTCCGGTGCGCTTACGGGTGATGAATTCGTGGAGCAGGCTACGTACCATGAGTGGGTGAATTCGATCTATGATACCGATGCCAATCCAGAGGGTGGAATAACGTGCCAGGGTTGCCACGTTCCGCGAATTGATGATGCCGTTGTGATCTCTGCGAACTACCTCTTTCTGCAAGGCAAAAGCCCATTTGGTCTCCACCATTTTGCCGGTGCGAATACATTCATGTTGGGTCTTCTCCGGGACAATAGCGCAGCACTGGGTCTCACAGCAAGTACGACACAATTCGACAGCACCATCGCACGGTCGGATAACATGTTGAAGCAAAAGTCGGCCCTTCTGGACCTGAACGTGATCTCGCGTGATGCCGATACTGCATTCATTGATCTCACATTGACCAACCTGGCTGGACATAAATTTCCATCGGGTTATCCTGCGCGAAGAGCTTTTGTGGAAATAATCGTATTAAGTGCCGAAAATGATACGCTTTTCCACAGTGGCGGATGGAATAGCGATTACGAGGTCATGGGGCACGATGCTAGTTGGGAACCCCATCATGATGTGATCACTTCGCCAGACCAGGCACAGATCTACGAAATGGTCATGGGTGATGTGAACGGTAATAAGACCACGGTCCTTGAACGAGCTAAAGAACCGTTGAAGGACAATCGTTTGACCCCTATCGGATTCACCACATCGAATTACGCGTATGATACTGTTCTGATCGCAGGTGTTCCCGTTACTGATATTGACTTCAATAAAAGTAGTACGGGTGTGGAGGGTAGCGGAACGGATAAGGTGCATTACCACGTGCCTATGAATGGGCACACAGGGCTTATCCGGGTAGTTTCGAACTTGTGGTACCAGAGTGCGCCGCCGCGTTGGATGGAAGAGATGTTCGCGTTCAACACAAATGATATCGATACGTTCAGGGACATGTATGAAGCGGCAGACCCCTCTCCTGTGCTCGTGAAGGACGTCGAGGTCATCGATCAGACCATTGCCGTAGATGATCTGCGGGAACTCGGTGTGCGGATCTTTCCTAATCCGGTCAATAACGGTTTGTTACAGATCGAAGGTATTACCGATAAGGTGAATTCCATCGATGTGTTCGATATGAGCGGGGCACGAGTGGCCGGGCATATACCGAATGGTTCAGGTAAATGGCAGTTGCAGTTGTCTGAGCGGACCGGCACATACCTTGTGATCGTGAGTACGGATACGCGTAAATATGTTGAACGCGTAGTGGTTCTGTAATCCACCCCAAGTATAGATCGGCCTAGGTCGAATAACCGACTTTTCGTTAACATTGACCTATGATCAAACGCTCGCTCGTTGCAGTTGTTCTTTCAGCAACTTCCATTCTTCATCTTTCTGCACAGGATATCGTGGTCCAGTCCATTATCGATGCATTGCAGATCGATTCCATGATCCATTATGTGGAAGAGATCAGCGGTGAAACACCGATCGATATCGGGAATGGTCCCGAGCTGATCGTGAATCGGAACAAATTCAATCCAGGTAATGCCGTGGCACAGGCGTATTTGGAACAGAAGCTGACCCAATTCGGCTATACACCCACGGTCCAAACGTTCAGCGCAACGGGTGGCAACGTGGTAGCTACGAAGGTAGGTAGTCTATATCCTGACGAGTACGTAGTTCTATGCGCGCATTTCGATGCGCTACCAGCAGGTACGGGACCGGCGCCAGCTGCGGATGACGACGGCAGTGGCACAGGCGCATTATTGGAAGCTGCTCGCGTACTGCATGATATCCCCTTCGCGTATTCCATCGTATTCGGATTTTGGGACGAAGAGGAACAGGGCTTGGTAGGCAGTGCCTTTTGGGCAGGCTCACAAGCCGCGAACGATGTAGTGATCAAGGGTGTCGTGAACATGGATGCGATCGCCTATGATGGCAATGCAGATCGCAAGGCACGCGTACACGTACGACCGATCGCTAATTCATTGGACATTTCTGATACCGTGGTTGCGGTGCTGGACCGGTATAATTTCGATATCGACCTGATCGTGACCAACCCAGGAGCGACGTACAGCGATCATGCGTCGTTCTGGAATGAAGGATATGGCGCGGTGTTGATGATCGAAGAGTTCACCAATGATGGTAATCCGACCTACCACACACAGAATGATCGCGTGGAATTCTTCGATGTTCCCTATTACGAAGAGCTTGCGAAACTTTCCATCGCGTCGTTCGCAATACTGGCTATTCCATACGGTCTTCCTACAGCAGTAAGTGAAATTGCTGTTTCGAAGCCTACGTTGTTTGCTTTCCCGAATCCTGCCTCAGTAGATGCTCAGTTGTGGCTTGATGTTCCTGTTAGTGATCGGTATTCGATCCGACTTGTGGATGCATTGGGCAAGGAGGTAGCGTTGTTGCACGATGGCGTTCTGGCACAGGGCAAACATGTGATCCAGCTTCCGATGGCATCTGTGGCACCGGGTACCTATTCCGTTCAGGCCAGACCAGAGAACGGGAAAGCGATCAACCTGCGTGTGATGCGCGCGTTCTGATCACTGCTTCGCGAACGCGTGAGCTGACTTTTTCCCAGCAATGTGCGTTAGGATCAATAGGTAATTTCCTGCTGATAATTCGTGTACATCAAGCTCGAACGAAGAAGTTCCGCTGACGTTTTCGGACAACACGATCCGGCCATCGAGTGCCATTATTGCGACCGCTTCAACCTCCGCTAAAGGTGTTGAAATGTTCAGCATCGTTTCCACTGGAACTGGGAAAATATGTACATCAAGATCATTCGTGAACGCATTGATGCCGTTAGGATCCAACACGGTAATTGTTCCGAATTGTGTTGCACTATGTCCTGTTTGCGTGCAGTGATATTGGTAGAACCCAGGGATCGTGAATGCGGTTGAATATGTCCAAGTTCCCTGTGCCGGTTCGCCGGATGTGAACCCTTCCGGATTGTCCGGATAGAGCGCCGTTGTTCCAGCGACATTGTGCCAACCATTCACCTGATGCCATTCAACGCTATCGCCCAGGTCAATCGTAAGGAACTGAGGCTGGTAGTAGGGTGCAGGCCCACTCAGCATGTTCCCACCAACTTCCACTTGATAGGTGGTTTGCCCAACTAGCGTGATCGGCAGAAGACAAGCAAGGGCCAGCGCATAGTTCATGACCTGCTGCATTAACGATAGTTCAACATGCGTGCATCGATATAACGCAGAACTTTTTCCATCAGATGTACCCGGTCCTTCCCACGTACGTTGTGCTCATGCCCCGGATAATCGAAAAAATCCACTTGCGTTCCACTGTCCACGCAAGCTTTTAAGAAACTGAAACTGTGCTCCGGTAGAACTACAGGGTCAACGCCTCCGGTGATCAACAGGAGGTCTTCTTGTAATTTATCCGCAAGCAGTGGTAGTGTTGTTGCCTCATAGCCTTTTGGATTTTCTTTGGGTGTATCCATGTACCGTTCTCCGTACATCACTTCATAAAGGCTCCAATCCATAACAGGGCCACCAGCCACACCCACCTTGAAAACTCCGGGATAACGTGTAAGCATTGCGGTGGTCATATGGCCTCCAAAGCTCCAGCCATGCACTGCGATACGCGTGCTATCCACATAGGGCAATGCTTTCAACCAATCCACACCGCGCATCTGGTCGTTTACCTCGGTGATACCCAATTGCCGGTGTATGATCTGTTCGAAATCACGTCCGCGTTCGCTGCTACCGTGACCATCCACGGTCCAGACCAGATAGCCGCGTTCAGCCGCTTCGATCATCCATAGCGAGGCACCTCCCAAGAATGAATTGCGGACCAGTTGTACATGCGTGCCGCCGTACACGTAGATCAATACCGGGTAGCGGGTGTTCTCATCGAAATAACTTGGTTTGATCAGACGAGCGTTCAGCATGTCGCCATTCTCCCCGGGGATGGTTAGTAGTTCCATTGTACCCTTGGTCACTTCCGCGAGCGGGTCTTTTGAATTGATCAACGTTTTCATGATGCTGCCGTTCTTGGCGTCGATCAGTTCAGTCCGACCAGGTACCATCATGCTGCTCCAGGTGTCGATCAACGTGGCACCATCACTGCTCAGCTGGCCGCTGTGCTTACCAGCCTCTTTTGTTAGACGCGTGGTTTTTCCACTGCGCAATTCAACACGGTACAAATGGGTATCCATAGCACCAGTGGGTCTGCCTGCTTCGATCTCGCCGGAACCGTCCACTATGACGAATGTCTCCAGTGGATCCATGCCAACTATGTTCTGCACGACCCAATTCCCTTTCGTCAATTGACGGACCATTCCTTTGTTGAGGTCATAGAGATAAAGGTGCGGCCACCCATCGCGCTGGCTCCACCAGATGTACTGAGTGGGTTTGGTCTTGAGGAATTTCGCAGGTTGCTGAGGTTCCAAATATTTATCGTCATGTTCCGTGAGGAGCGTACCAACGGGCTTGCCGGTCTCGACACTATAGCGAACCACTTTCAAATTCTCCGTTGCGCGATCCAAATGAACAACTTGTAAATGTGCACCGTCGTGTTCCCATGCAATGTTGGTGAGATACTGGTCTGCGGGAGCGCCGGTGTTCAAGATGATCTTCTTGCCGGAACGCAGGTCGTACACACCGATCGTAACGTGATGGCTTGTTTGGCCGGCCATGGGGTAGCGGATCACGTTGAAGGTGCTTGGTTTCGTGCTGATATCCTCTAACATATATTCGGTGACCATGCTTTCATCCATCCGATAAAAGGCAAGCACATTTCCCTTCGGACCCCAGAACGTGCCTTTCGTAATTCCATATTCATCGCGGTGTACGCTCTTGCCATTTACGATCCCTTCTCCACCATCCGTCGTAATGCGCACGCTTCGGCCACCTCCTTTGCGGATCACGAAAACGTCATCATCCACGGTATAGGCAATACTTCCTTGCACGGGGTCATAGTCTTCGTTCGCTGCCTCTGCCGGCAATGAATGTGTTACCTCAATCCTTTTGGCTCCCTGCTCGTAGCGGAACATCTTGCCATCGTGCATAAAATGGAAATGGGTTCCATCCTCCCACGTTACAGCCGGTAAACGGCGCAGCTCCGTGCTGTCCGGAATTGATGCGTTCAAGTCGCGCAACGTTACGAAAGGACGATCCATGCTCTTGCCCAGTGTTCCGATCATAAGCGCACTGTCATTTACGTAACTGTAGGTGCTGGTTCCTTCAACCCATTGAAGTCCGCGCAAGCGTTCGGGTGCGTAATCGGAACCGGCTTTCAGTATGGATTCACTCAACGTTAGCTGGTGTTGCGCGCTGCTGAACGTGGGTGTGAAGAAGGCAAGAAGTAGGAAAAACAGAATGGTGCGTTGGTTCATGCGAAGTGGATTGGATCTCTATGTTGAATGGCCGGTACTGCGAAGATGCACAAATGCACAGAGAGGGGCGTTATTGTTGTTCTATCTGGTCTTTGGAATGGTCTTTCTTCCAGAGCATGATCCATGCCATGGGTATTGCACGATCCGGTATGATCACAGAATATTCACTTCGCGCTCCAGATCAACGCCGAATTTTTCCTTTACGCTTTGTAGGACCTTGGTGCTTAGATCGAAGATCTCCTTGCCGGTGGCACTGCCCTTGTTTACCAATACCAGCGCTTGCTTATCGTGTACGCCGTGTGTGCCTGCGTCATAGCCCTTCAAACCCGCTTTTTCGATCAACCAACCCGCAGCGAGTTTCACCAGCCCGTCACCTGCGGGGTAGACCGCAGCATCTGGAAAGTCTTTTTTGATCTTCTCCGCTAATTCCTTCGCAACGACCGGATTCTTAAAAAAGCTACCCGCATTGCCCAGCACTTTGGGGTCCGGTAATTTGCTGCTTCGGATGGCGATCACCGCATTGCTCACATCGTTAATGGTTGGTTCCAAGATGCCCATTTGCTCCAATTCCTGGGATATAGTACCGTAGCTCGTGTTGAGTATGTGCTTTTTATCCAATCGGAAGGTGACGCTAACGATCACATACTGGTCCTTCCCTGCACGTTTGAAAAAGCTCTCCCGATAACCGAATTGGCAAGCTTCACGATCGAACGTGACCAGTTCACCATCCGCAAGGCGATAAGCCTCCAGCTCCACGAAGTTGTCCTTGATCTCTACGCCATACGCACCGATGTTCTGCATGGGAGCTGCACCCACCTTTCCGGGGATCAACGAAAGGTTCTCGATACCGCCCCAACCATTTTCAACACAATGCAATACGAACTGGTGCCAACCAACGCCTGCACCTGCTTTTACAACCACGTTTTCGTCATCTTCTTTAACGACCGTAATTCCCGGAATTTCATTCAGCAACACCACGCCGGGAAAATCCTGTGTGAACAGGATATTACTTCCGCCTCCCAAGAACAAGCGCGGCATACCCGCAACTTCGGGCATGTTCAGCAATGTGGCCAATTGCGCGGTGCTGTTAAAACGACCGAAAAGCAACGCATGGGCCGCAATGCCGAAGGTGTTGTGTTGGGTAAGTGGATAATTGCTTTGTAGTTGCATAGTACGATCGCGCAGTGCAAGTTTACGATCGTGCTATTCTGCGGAAGAAGATCCGGGTTCCCCATTTATCCACATGGAGTAGGGAAGTGGTAGAAATTTGGGATGGGCTTTTTGTGCGTTATTGAATGCAAAACCGATTAACAAAATTTTCACATATCGATTTTCATTTGTACATTGAGCGAAATGTCAGTGCAAGTACACTATAAAAACTTGCTACGAAGTTCAATCTTCGTGCTCGGCTCAAAGCGAGACTTCGAGACTTCGAGACTTCGAGACTTCGAGACTTCGAGCTAAAATGGCTGCTAAAAGTAAGCGCCACACCTTACATTACTTCAAATAAAAAGCCCCCGATGCTAGAAACATCGAGGGCCGGTCGCTCTTGTCCCACTAATCCCTACTAAAGAAAAAACGAAACAGAACATTGCAAAGATAACTACCCAAATAGTACGCCGAGCGAAGTCGAGGAGCACTATTTAGGAGTACCCGCCGAACAACAGTAAGCCGGTACACGCCCCAAGCGGTGACTTGGGCGAGCACGATGGAATTGGTCGATGCCATGCGATGCTTGTATTTTGAAAAGACCGATATGGCCGGACAGTCGCTGGTCATCATGAACGGAGCGACGCAATCAGTGTCGCCAATGAACGAATGCATTTCTCAAGAGGTCACATTAGCTGGTACGTAACTAAAACGGTTGTTTGTTTCCTAATGTCCCTTAATTCCTTCTACTCAATTGGGCAAAATCTCGTGCCTAACCCCAGTCTTGAATTGAATGATTCCTGTCCTCAGTCTTGTTGCTTCACGGTAGGGAATCAGCCGCTCTATTGGAGGGCATGGAAATCAAGCCCTGACTATTTTCATGGTTGTGCGGAGATCGATCCATTTTCGTCGGTTTCAGTACCGTACAATGTCGCGGGTTTCCAACATGCGCAAGAAAGTGAGGCTTACGCCGGTCTTGTGGCCTATTCGGAGTTCAATAACTACAGGGAGTACATTGGAGTATCTCTGCTGGAACCGTTGGAAGTAGGGCACCGGTACCAAGTTTCTTTTTGGACCAATTTGGCCTATGGTGGTCAAGTCGAGATCACTACTTCCGGTTGCAACAATGTGGGCGCTTTGTTCACGAATCTGAACGAGGAGCAATTTGCTCCGCCTGGACCGATCGAATTTCGGAACTATGCCCATGTGTACTCCACGGAAGTATTGCTGGACACAGTGAGCTGGACATTGGTTGAAGGGTCTTTCGTCGCCGATAGTGCCTACCAGTACTTGGTGATCGGTAATTTCTTCGAGAACGACCTCACGGAACATGTGCCGGTGGTCTCAAGCTTTCAGGAAGTTGCCTACGTCTACATCGACAACGTTCACGTCACGGAGGATGACTCCACCGTGGGAATGCCGTATGAGGATGTCACACAATTTTGCCTTGTGGACAACGACAACGGAAGTGTCGTTATCCGGTGGCCGCATGAGCTTGGGTTGGGTGTACGCATTCTGGACTCTGGTGGACGACTTGTATGGTCCCGGTCTGCGGTTCAGGACGAGGTGATAGTTCAAACATCGAACTGGCCGAGTGGTTTGTATTGCGGCGTATTACAAGGAGAAGGAAGAACTGCATTCGTAAAATTCATGGTGCGATGAGATTGTCCGGAGAATCTGAACCGAACAATGAAACATTTAAAACTTGCCTTAGTGTGCGGCCTAACCTTTGTCACGCTGAGTTGCTTTGCTCAAGATTGGCACGAAGGCGCTCCCGGACCAGGTAACCCTGTTACCGATCCAGTGAACTACGTTGGTTGCAACATCGACGCGACTGAGTCTTTAAAACTCAAGACCATTCCGGAGTTAGAGATTGAAATGTTTACGAACGACGTAAAACGTTTCGCATTATTGCCAGATGCCACCTACACAGTAGGAGGTAGTAGCGTGGTTGCTGATGGTTTCATCCTGCACAGCCCCGATGTTGATGCGTTCTACACCAGCGGTGCGCCTGGCCCATTCAGCTTGGAGCATTTGGCTGCGGCCACTAACAGTGATTATGAAGATGCTTACCGCGACTGGGCGCAAACAGGCACCACGTACACAGGCGGCGGAACTATGGGTTATGTAGGCTTAAAGGAAGACGGCCAGAGCTACACCGACCTTGTGATCCAAGTGGCCAAGCGGGATGGCGACACAGCTCCGGATCATATCAGCTTGTTGTTCACCAGTGAACTCAATGGCAGTTCCACTGGAGGTGCAGATAGCCAAGAGGGCCTAGAAGGCATGCGCCTAACCGCAGTAAGTAATGATGATGTGAATGTCGGTATTGGTAATTTCAATGCGATAGCTGGTGAACCCCTCGATCGTTTGGATGTTGGCACTGGTAAAGTGCGAATTCGGCAACTACCTAGCGACGCAGATAGTGAAAGCGACGAGGTAGTGACGGTGGATATGACAACCGGTTTGATCGAGCACCGTCCGGCTAGCGACTTTCTGGGTGGCTGTGAGTGGACACTTCCGGGTGGCGCAGGAACAAATTCAAATGTTGCTACCGCATATCCAAGTAATCCAGGTTGTCCGCAAGAAGATCGTGGTGTAGGTATTGGTATTTGGAACCCACTATATAAGCTCCATGTAAAACATTCGGCTGCGGATGCGAGCTTTAGCGGAGGTTTGATGGTGAATTATCTCGGGAACTCAGCTGGTACAACGTATGGCATTAATACCGTGGTGGAACCAGTATCTGGTTCAAGCATGGGTACTGTAACTGGGATCAGATCGGTTGTAACAGGTCTAGAAACCGGTGGCACCGGGATAACCGCTGAGATCACAGCCCAGCCAACCGGTGGTGCATCAACAGAAATTATTGGTGTATCAGGTAAAGCGACTGCACCTGTTAGTGGGACGCTAACAAGAGCGTATGGAATTAGAGGCTTAGTTAATACTGAAGGTAGCACAATAACGAATGCATGGGGTTTACATGCTGCGGTTATAGGCTCCGGTAGCGCTACGTCTACTTATGGTGTATATGCCGAGGCAAATAGTACAGGAACGGTTGCGAATTCCTATGGCGTTCTTGGTTGGGCTCGAAAAGGCACAAAACGTTACAGTGTGTATGGTTGGGGTCCTGGTCAAGGATCAGACGATTGGGCTGGATTTTTTCCGGGCCGGACTTATACACCGGGAGGGAATTGGACATCATCGGACGAGAGCCTGAAGTCCAACATCGAGGATATTGAAAGCGCCTCTGAAAGGCTGTTGCAATTGAACCCGAAAACGTATGTTTTCAATGTTGATCAATACCCAAGTATGGGTCTGCCTCAAGAGCAACAATATGGATTCTTGGCGCAAGAGTTGGAAACTGTATTTCCAGAAATGGTGATGCAAACATCTCAACCAGCAATGGTGGATAGTGTAGGTAATGAGATCTATGCAGCCATTCCTTTTAAAGCGGTTAATTTGAGTGGTTTGACGCCCTACCTCGTAGCCGCGTTCCAAGAACAGCAGCAACAACTCGCCGATGCAGAAGCCACCAATGATGCACTGAATGATCAGTTGCAGCAGGTCATGGATCGGTTGGATGCAATGGAGCAGAGTGTTGCAAATTGCTGCGCATCTCATGGTGCAATTCAGAATGGTGGTGTAGAGATCGATGAAAAAACGTTGAACTCAAATGACCGTTACCTCCGTATTGCTCCGAATCCATTCGAAACGCAAACCACTATTTTCTACCAATTGGATCAGGGTGGTCGCATGCAGTTAGTCGCTAACAGTGCAGATGGCAAGCAATTGCAAGTGCTGCAAGAGGCTAGCTTGGAGGCAGGCAATTACCAATACGAGTGGGCAACCGGTGATCTAGCACCTGGTGTGTACTACATTACGTTGTTGGTTGACGCTAAGCCCATAACCAAACGTGTTGTGAAGATCCTGCGATAGTATAGCGAGAAAGTGACGTAGCGCAAAACGAACGGCCCGCAGCATAACGCCCCGGGCCGTTCCTTTGCACCCATGCCTCGCCGCGCCATTGTCGCTGTTACCAATGACCTGAGTACCGACAACCGGGTACACCGTACCTGCACCGTATTGCGGGAGTTGGGGTATGACGTATTGCTTGTAGGTCGTGTTTTGCCGGGTAGTGCGCCGTTGGAAAGGCCGTATGCAACGCGGCGAATGCGCTTGTTCTTCAGCAAAGGAGCGCTGTTCTATGCCGAATACAACCTGCGGCTGTTCTGGCTTTTACTGCGCGAAAAAAGCGATCTGCTAGTAGCGAATGACCTCGATACCTTGCTGGCGAACTACTTGGTAGCTCGGTTACGCAGCAAGCAGCTAGTTTACGACAGCCACGAGTACTTTACTGAGGTCCCGGAGCTGGTGGAGAGGCCCGGCGTAAGGCGCGTCTGGCTGGGCATTGAGCGTTGGATCTTTCCGAAACTGAAGCATGTGGTAACCGTGAACGATAGCATTGCCGATGCTTACAAGGAACGGTATGGCATACGACCGGCAGTGGTGCGCAATATCCCCATGCACCGCGATCTTGGGCCGTTGCCTTCCAGGTCGGATCTTGGGCTGCCAGCGGATAATTTCATTTTGATCATGCAAGGCAGTGGGATCAATGTGCAGCGCGGTGCGGAAGAAGCTGTGTTGGCCATGAAAGAACTCCCCGATGCCCTGTTGCTGCTCGTGGGTGGGGGAGATGCTTGGCCCGTGCTGCAGAAGATGGTTGCTGCGGAAGGGTTGCAGGAACGTGTGCGCCTGATCACGCGCATGCCTTATGAGCAGATGATGCAATACACCCGGAATGCGGATCTCGGCTTATCGCTGGATAAGGATACCAACCTGAACTATCGTTTTAGCCTGCCGAATAAGTTGTTCGATTATTTCCGCGCCCACATTCCTGTTCTTGCTACGGATCTGCCTGAGGTTGCGGCAATTGTGAGACGGTATGATGCAGGTATTGTTCTCCCCGCTCCGGAACCCGACCTTATCGTAGGGGCAGTACGAACATTGATCGGTGATGAAGTTCGTCGCAAGGCATTGCGCCAAAACTCTATTTTCGCGGCCAATTCGCTGAATGGCGAACGTGAAACGGAAGCGTTGAAAGCGCTTTTCCAATTTGGCTGATCAGCACATTCATATCGTGAGTTTCGACATTCCGTCGCCGCCCAGCTATGGCGGGGTCATCGATGTCTACTACAAGGTTAAAGCACTTGCGGAACTTGGCGTGAAGGTTCATCTGCATTGTTTTGAGTATGGCAGAGAGCGGGCCAAGGACCTGAAGGAACTCTGCACCGAAGTCCATTACTACTCGCGCCGACAAGGGAAGTACCAGTTGCTGAGCAATCTGCCCTTCGTAGTTACCAGCCGCAGAAGTGAGGCGTTGCTAACGCGCTTGCTGAAAGATGATCATCCCATCCTGTTCGAGGGTTTGCATACTTGCTATTATTTGGGTGATCCACGGTTGCTCGGGCGCACACGTTTGGTCCGTGCGCACAATGTGGAACACGATTATTATGCAGCATTGGCCAAAGCAGAGGGAAATGCATTCCGACGGACCTACTTCATCAACGAAGCGCGTAAACTGCAAAAGTTCGAATTGGTGTTGAGCGAAGCCGATCACATTTTAGCCATTTCTCCGAAGGATCAAGCGTATTTCGAAGGTCATTTCAATCATGTAACGCACTTGCCTGCTTTCCATGCAAGCGATAAGGTGGATGTGCCTGATGGGGTCGGTGACTTCGCATTCTACCACGGAGCGCTTGGCGTTGCGGAGAATGATCAGGCTGCATTGTTCCTGGTCCGTCAAGTGTTCAAGGACCTACCTGTGAAATTGGTGATTGCCGGAAGTGATGCGAGCAGTGAGTTGAAGAAGGAGATCGCACGATCTAAGAACGTTTCGTTGCGAGCGAACATTGGTACGCAAGAGATCCATCGACTGGTGAGCAAAGCACAGGTCAATGTGCTA
This sequence comes from Flavobacteriales bacterium, assembly GCA_016704485.1. Classification (NCBI taxonomy): domain Bacteria; kingdom Pseudomonadati; phylum Bacteroidota; class Flavobacteriia; order Flavobacteriales; species Flavobacteriales bacterium. Next base: position 2,162,224 of record JADJAA010000001.1, read on the forward strand.
CCCACTTTTCAAGCGACTGGGATCAAACTGAAGTTACTGCTCTGCTTGTACACCGGGCGCCACGTTGTTTGCAATACCCCAATGGTTGAAGGTACAGGCCTTGCTGAACTTTGCCATGTACACGATAGCGCTGCAACGATGCGCACCAGCATTCTGGCCTGCATGTCCAAACCGGCCAATGGCCAAGCATTGGAACGAAGGGTGCAAGTGCTGGGTGATCGGTTCTGTAACAAGCGGAACGCTGAGGTGATCGTCGGGTTGCTCAAGTAGGAACCCGAAATGGGACACGAATACTAAGCTCCCACAGCGCTCAACTCCAACAATTTTCCATCCTCGCTCCGTACCACGCGGGTGTTGATCTTCTTCATGTGCGTGTAGTCGTGCGTGGCCATGATCACACTCCTGCCGCTGCGGCTGATCTCGAAGAGCAGATCAAGGATCTCCTCGGTCGTTTCGGGATCCAAGTTGCCCGTGGGCTCATCGGCAAGGATCAATTCCGGATCGTTCAACAAAGCACGGGCAATGCTTACGCGCTGCTGCTCACCACCAGAAAGCTCATGGGGCATTTTGTAGCCTTTGTTCGCCAGGCCCACTTTTTCCAGGACCTGTTGAACGCGTTCGTCCATGCGGCTCTTTTCACTCCAACCCGTTGCCTTCAGAACGAACAGCAGGTTATCGTTCACCGTGCGATCGGTCAGCAACTGAAAATCCTGGAACACGATCCCGATCTTGCGTCGAAGGAACGGGATCTGCTTGCGTTTCAGCTTGCTCAGGTCGAATCCGCAGCAATGACCTTCACCTTCTTTCAAGGGTAGATCGCCGTAAAGCGTGCGCATTAAACTGCTTTTCCCGGAGCCGGTCCTGCCGATCAAATAAAGGAACTCACCTTTCTGCACGGTGAAATCCACGTTGTTCAAGATCAGGTTCTCGCGCTGGAAAATGCGCACACCATGAAGAAGGATGATCGGTTCACTGGACATGGTGACAAAGGTTGTAATTTATTTACCCGTTCCACGTTCATGAGTAAGTGTTTTGTTTTTCACGTGTTGTTAATAGGGTGTTGAGGTCGTAGCCCGAAATGACCTAGCGAATGGGTGCGCTAGTGTTCTCTATCTGCTTTCATCATCACTTTCAGCGTTATCTGCGTTCCATTCACTTTCCACCCTAGATCGAACACCTCCGCGTGGATAAGTAGAACCCCGGCCAGCCGTATCCCGCCAACGTTCCAAAGAACTTTGACCACTTGATGAAGATCCATCCAATTCACTCCCCAAAGAGCTGCACGAAGGGCATCCTGCGCTGTGCGTTGATCACTGCGGTGGTTCTGTTGCTTGCTCCGAGCGCGCTACTTGCCCAGCGACCAGCGCATTATGCGAACCAGAATGCAGATCTGGCGCACGCCCAAGAGCTTTTCGATAAGGCGAAGTATGGTGCGGCACAGTATGAACTGGAACGCGTCATCGAACGGATCACGGACCGGCACGATGCTACCCGTACCGAAGCCGAATATCTAGCGGCAATTTGTGCTGTGCGCCTGTTCAATGGCGATGCAGGCAATCGTCTGCTGGCCTTTATCGAGAACCATCCGGAAGATCTTCATGTTGGAACCGTTCGTCTGGAGTTGTTCAAACACGCCTTCTCTCGGAAAAAATGGAAGGAAGCACTTGCATGGAGTGAAAGGATCGATCGTTTCGATCTGAAGCCTTCGGAACTCGATGAATTCCGGTTCAAACGTGGTTACTCCTATTTCCAGGAAGAAGAGAAGGACCTCGCACTTGCTGAATTAAGTATTGTTGCCAATGATAGCGGAGTGTACAAAGCACCGGCCACCTACTACACCGCGCACATCAACTATGAAAAAGGAAACCACGAAACCGCATTGATCGGATTCAAGAAATTGGAGAACGACGAGAATTTCGGGAAGGTCGTTCCTTCCTACATCGCAGAGATCTTATTCCTACAAGGAAAGTATGATGAACTGAATGCCTACGTGGAGCCCATGTTGAACGATGGCACCAACAACCGAAGAGAAACACAGATCAATCGTTTGGCCGGTGAAGCAAATTACCGCACGGGTAAATATGCCGAAGCATTGCCGTACTTGGAGAAAAGTTCGCAGCGTGTCGGGGTGGAGATCGGTGATCGGTACATCCTCGGTTACACGTATTACCGCACAGAAGATTACCGCAAAGCGTTGAACGAATTCAATCTGGTGGCTAATGGAACGGATAGCCTTGCACAACTGGCCGCCTACCACATGGCCGATTGTTACCTGAAACTGAACGAGAAGAACTACGCTCGGAACGCGTTCAAGAAGGCGTATGACATGGGCAATGATCCCAAGGTCGCCGAAGACGCATTGTTCAACTATGCGAAGTTAGCCTACGAACTGAGCTTCGATCCGTATCACGAAGCAATAACCGCATTGCGGAATTATTTGAAAGTATATCCCAATACCGTTCGGCGTGATGAAGCCTATGAGTTCCTTCTGAACGTTTACTTGAAGACCAAGAACTACGAGGCCGCACTGGAGTCTCTCGATGAGATCCAGAACAAGGACCTGCGCTTGCAGGAAGCCTATCAACGCTTGGCCTTCGACCGGGGTGTTGAGCTTTATGAAGGACGCAAATTCAAGAGTGCTGCGTTGTTCTTTGAGCGTGCGCTGAAGTATCCTGTGGATCAAAGCGTGAACGCGAAAGCAAATTTCTGGATGGCCGAGTCGTACTACGGCGATGGCGACCTACCTGCTGCATTGCGCAAATACGATGATCTGCGGAACACTGCCGGTGCGTATGCCACCGACATGTATGAACTCGCAGGATACGGTATGGGTTACACGTTCTTCAAAATGAAGGATTACAATGAGGCCAGTACCGCCTTCCGAAGATTCACCGCCACAGGAAAGGGTGATGCAAAACAACGAGCTGATGCCATGCTGCGGATCGGCGATTGCTACTTCGTGAACAAGCAGAATGACCTCGCAGTGAAAGCCTACGACGATGCGATGCGCACCGGAACGGATAGCCGTGACTATGCCCAGTACCAGAAAGGGGTATGCCAAGGTCTGCTTGGTAACTCTGCCGAAAAGGTGGCAACGTTGAAAGCACTGCTCAGCGAAAAACCGAATTCGCGTTATGCACCGGATGCGAAGTTCCAGCTCGGTGAAACGTACATCAACATGGAACAGGATGCGAATGCCGCGACCTACTACGGTGCGGTGGTGAACGAGCATCCGAACAGCCCCAACGTGCGCCAAAGCATGTTGCAATTGGCACTGATCCACAAACGGCAAGGCAAGACCCAAGAAGCCTTGGATGAGTTCAAGGCGATCGTGGCCAAGTACAATACCGTGGATGAATCGCGCGAAGCATTGGGCGCTATCGAAGCGATCTATGTAGAGCAGGGTAGGGTGGCCGAGTACGAGGCTTATGTGAAGACGCTGGGCTTCGTGGATATGGCCACATTGGATCTCGATACCAAGTATTACCGAAGCGCTGAAGCGTTGTACACCGCAGGAAAATGTCCTGAAGCGATCGGTGCATTGGGCGATTACCTGGTGAAATACCCCAATGGTGCGTATGCCGTGAATTCATATTTCTACCGAGGCGATTGCTTGTACAAAGCAGGCAAGTTCGCGGAGGCGTTGCCTGATCTGGAAAAGGTGGTGGAACGTAACGGGACCCAGTTCATGGAGAATGCGCTTAGTGGTGCCAGCGAGATCCGTTACAATGAAAGACGCTACGAAGGCGCACTCGATTATTACACCAAGTTGGAAAGCGTAGCAAGCTCTCCGCTGAATGTGCTTGCAGCGCAGGTGGGCCGCATGCGTTGTTTGTTGGAATTGAACCGCCACGCCGATGCAGCCAAAGCTGCTGATAAGGTAGCGGCGAACAATGATGCGAATGCGGATCTACGCGCAGAAGCAGGTCTGATCGCAGCAAAAGGGTTGCTGGATAAGGACGATCTCGATGGAGCATATACGCGCTTCAAAGCGGTAACCTCGAACAGCAGCAATATGCTGGGTGCGGAGGCGAAGTACAACATGGCCTATGTCCGTTTTCTTCAGGCTCGATACAGCGATGCCGAGAAAGAGGTGTTCGATCTCGTGAAGAAGTATCCGAGCTACGATCACTGGAAAGCAAGGTCGTTCATCTTGTTGGGCGATGTGTATGTGCAACTGAAGGATATGTTCCAAGCAAAAGCGACACTGCAAAGCGTGATCAACAACTGCACGGAGTCCGATCTTGTGGCACAAGCCCAACAACGCTTGGATGTTATCAATTCCGGCGAAGCGAAGTCCATTCAGCCGGAGCAACAAGAGGAGATCGAAGTGCCAATGCCTAATACCAACGACGGAAAATGATGATCACGAGCAAGCACTATTCAATTCTTGTGACCGCGCTTCTGACCTGCTCCTTGGCGTTCGGGCAAGGAACTGAACCCACAAGCCAGTATGAGATCCAGGGTATCTATAGCCCTACGTTGATCGATGCCGAGAAGGTTGATGTACGTCCGGAACCGATCGCTACGATCCTGCCGACCTTACCTGTGCGTTATGAAGTGCTGAACGTGAAGGGCGAAGTACCCGCACGTGTGGACAGCATCGCTGCGGCAAAGCTGAGCGTGCTCGGTTCGAACGAGCGCTTGTACAAGGGTTTCGTTAAAGGTGGATTCGGTTTATACACCACACCACTGGGCGAGGTTTTCTATGACCAAACGCGTAGCAAGACCAACGGTTACGGGATCCACATGAAACACTTCAGCAGTAACGGTGGTCTGGATGATGTTGGGCCTAGTGAATACAGCTTCAACAACATCGATGGGTTCTACAAACACAACTTGCCGAAACATGAAGTGAGCGTGCGTTTGATGTACGATCGCCGCAGGGTGAGCTACTATGGTTACGAACGAACCGACAGCATTGCCGAGGTCATCAATATTTCACCACCACCTGCAAATGACCAAGTGAAACAAGTGTACAACGACATCGGTTTTGGTGGACGCGTGCGATCGCTTTACGGTGATAGCAGCAAGATCGCGCACGATGTAGGGCTTGAGGTCCATGCATACAGCAACCTGACCGGTAGTTCAGAGACCAACGTAAAGATCAATACGGACCTCTCTACCGTTTATGGCAAGGAGACCTATGGTGTTGGGTTGTTGATCGATAACAACGCATACAAAGCGCATCGTTACATCGATAGTACCATGCAATTCACCGACGTGCGGCAAAGCGGAACATTGGTCGGGTTGATGCCGAACGTGAGTACGAAAGGAGATAAGTACGTGGTGAAAGTGGGTGTGGGCATGTACGTCGATGCACTTGGAAAGACCACCTTTCACTTTTACCCGCAGGCCTATCTCAGTTACAATTTGTTCGATGATATCCTGATCCCATACGTAGGTGTGGATGGTGCTAAACAGCGGAACAGTTTCCGCAGTGTTACACGGATCAACCCTTGGTTGAATGGTGCGCCAGTGCTAGCGAACAGTAGCAAGATGTATGATATTTACGGCGGCATCCGAGGAAGCCTCAGCAACAGCATTGGTTTCGATGCACGCGTGAGTGCGAGCAAGGTGAAGGACCGCATGCTCTTCGTGAGCAACCCGTATACGCCCTATGGTGATCAACTATCGATCCTGTACGATGATGTCAGTGTCCTCAACATCAGTGGTGAACTGCACTACCACGCTCGCGAGGCTTTGGGCGTGACCGCAAGGGTCGATATAAGCAGTTACACGCAGGAGGTCGAGGCCGAAGCATGGAACCTTCCTCCCTACCAACTTGCGATCGGCGCGAACTATGACGTACGCGATAAACTGATCCTGAAGGTCGAGATGCAGTTCATGGGCTTGCGGAAAGCCAAAGAGGAGATCCGTACAACTGTCGTTCCTGAATCGAGTGTATTCGATATGAAGGGATACATGGACCTTTATTTGGGCGTGGAATACCGATACACCAAACGGTTAAGTATGTTCTTGGATCTGAGTAACCTGAGTGCAAGCAAGTACGAACGTTGGCACAGATACACCGTGCAACGTTCCATGGTGCTACTTGGAGCAACCTACGCGTTCTAAGCAGGAACACGTTCTGCATGGGCTACTGGCACCTGACCTGGTGCCAGCTTGTCGTGAACAAAAAGGTGGTTTGACCGGTGCCTTTGCGCAGGCTATTTTCCATCCATAGCAATCCATCCGGAATAACCAAATTCCTGACTTCGTTAATTATCAACAAAACCCCCGCTATTGTTGGGAAATAGCTCATTTTGAGTGCTTTTTTCGGGTATCTTCGCAAGCCCGCTGAACAAGGCGGCAAGATCCAATTTGGAACCATGTCAGAGACAGTTGTAGAAATGAGCGATAAGAAGAAGGCGCCAGCAAGTTATTCCGCAGATAGTATCCAGGTCCTCGAAGGACTCGAAGCGGTGCGTAAACGCCCGGCGATGTACATAGGCGATATCGGCGCAAAAGGATATCATCATCTGGTGTATGAAGTAGTAGATAACTCGATCGACGAAGCCCTAGCTGGTCATTGCGATACCATCGATGTACAGATCACACCGACCAACGGCATCCGCGTAAAGGACAACGGCCGTGGTATTCCGGTGGATATGCACGCCAAAGAAGGGCGTAGCGCGTTGGAGGTTGTTATGACCGTGCTCCACGCAGGTGGTAAGTTCGATAAGGACAGCTATAAAGTATCCGGTGGCTTGCACGGTGTTGGTGTGAGCTGCGTGAATGCATTGAGCAGCATGCTCCTTGCAGAAGTTCACCGCGATGGCAAAGTGTACCAACAGGAGTACAGCCAAGGAAAGCCCAAGTACCCGGTAAAGGAAGTTGGTACGACCACCGAGCGTGGCACCATCATTCTGTTCCAGCCGGATCTTACGATCTTTCAGGTAACGGAGTATAACTTCGATACCCTTGCTACACGTCTGCGTGAATTGTCGTTCCTGAACAAAGGGATCCGTTTGAGATTGACCGACGAGCGGAAGACGTTGGAGGACGGTTCATTCCACACCGAGGAATTCTTCAGTGAATTGGGCTTGCCTGAGTTCGTGCGTTACCTGGATGGAACACGTAACCCGATCATTGAATCGGTGATCCACATCGAAGGCGAAAAACAGGATATTCCCGTTGAGATCGCCATGGTCTACAACGATTCCTATGCGGAGAACCTGCACTCGTACGTGAACAACATCAACACGCACGAAGGTGGAACACACCTTGCTGGATTCCGCAGCGGACTTACGCGTACGTTGAAGAAATACGCGGAAAGCACAGGTGCAACGAAGAACCTGAAATTCGAGATCGCTGGTGATGACTTCCGCGAGGGTCTTACTTGTGTGATCAGTGTAAAAGTGCAAGAGCCTCAATTCGAGGGACAGACCAAGACCAAGCTGGGTAACAGCGAAGTGATGGGTGCCGTGAACCAGGCGGTAAGTGAAATGCTCGAGAATTACCTCGAGGAGAATCCGAAGGATGCAAAGCTGATCGTGGACAAGGTGATCCTTGCTGCAACGGCCCGGCACGCTGCTAAAAAAGCACGTGAACTTGTACAACGCAAAGGTGCCTTCTCCGGAGGTGGCCTGCCGGGTAAATTGGCCGATTGCCAAAGCAAGGATGCCAGTGCCAGCGAGCTCTTCATGGTGGAAGGAGATTCCGCTGGTGGTACGGCCAAACAAGGTCGTAACCGCGAATTCCAAGCGATCCTTCCACTGCGCGGTAAGATCCTGAACGTGGAGAAAGCCATGCAGCACAAGATCCTCGAGAACGAAGAGATCCGGAATATCTACACGGCACTTGGTGTATTCATCGGTACGGAAGAGGATAGCAAGGCTTTGAACATGACAAAGCTTCGCTACCACAAGATCGTGATCATGTGCGACGCTGACATCGACGGCAGCCACATCCAAACGCTGATCATGACCTTCTTCTTCCGGCACATGCAACCGCTGATCGAACAAGGCTATCTCTACATTGCTACTCCACCACTGTACCTTCTCAAAAAAGGAAAGGAACTCGTGTATTGCTGGAGCGATGCCGAGCGCGACCGTGAAATGCTACGCATGAAAGGCGATAAGGATGTCCACGTGGGCATACAGCGTTACAAAGGTCTGGGAGAGATGAATGCCGAGCAGCTATGGGAAACCACCATGGATCCGGAACGTCGCACCTTGCGCCAAATAACCATCGAGAATGGTGCAGAGGCCGACCGTGTTTTCAGCATGCTAATGGGTGATGAAGTACCACCACGCCGCGAGTTCATTGAGAAGAACGCGATCTACGCGAAACTGGACGTTTGATCCAACGTATTTCCTGAAACTGAAAGAACCCTGGAGCGATCTGGGGTTCTTTTTTCATTGGGGTATGGGTTGTTGATTGGGCTGACGTTTTGGAGCTACCCGAAGGGCGGGACTTTTATCCCAAAACTTGAATTGAAAAACTAAACTACCATTAACCACAAAACTGTCTTTGGAACACAAAACTCCGCCTTTTGGGTAGGTGCTATTATCGGCTGCCCTTCTTTCCGTCCGAATAAATGTGGTCCAGATGTTTACCCAAATTTTATTAAGGGCGATGTCTAACATTGTCATTTAGTATTGAATTGAAGATGCTTGTAAACTGTATGGGTCTACTTGATAGTTATAAAAAACTCTTATTGTACTGTCAGGCATTTTTCTGCTTACTCTAACATTGGGATTGTTTTTTTCTTGTGGCAAAACCCAGATGAATAAATGTTCTTTTCCGTTAGAGGCTGAATCAAGATAATTGTCTAATTCTTTTACCTCGTCAATAGCAAGAATCGTTTTACGAATTGTGTCAACCCTGTCCTCACGAAACAAAGAGTCAACTTGAAAGTCAAACTTTTTTTTCCAGTTGCTGCCAAGTTTATTGTCCAAATATTTTGTCGTTACAGAATTATATATGTCAACACCATTAACTAGGGGAGTTGTCACCAAACAGCCAGCGACAATGTCGTAGGTGAATCCAAAATTTGCTGCAATTTTTACAGCTTGTTCGTCTGTATTCATTGCCTCTCCATATTGCAAGATTCTCGGTCTGTTTTGTGCAATGTCCCATTTTGCTGTAAAATAATTGTATGGAGTAAACAGTCCGCAGAAGAAATACAGAACTATGAGTCCGCTTACAACTACAATTGTCACAAGTAATATTTTAGGTCTTTTCGTAATTCTCGATTGATGTTAGAACTATCGCTATAGGTTTGCCGATTACGGTTAGGCTATGCGCAACCAATGCGTCGGCTTGTGTGTGGGCGGTTGTGTATAGCCGTTGTTAGCGGTCGTTTCCTTTTCAGACATGACGGATTGTTGGTAAATACCGCTTAGATGTACGGTATGGCCTATTGCTTGCCTGGATGCCAAATCTGTTCGTCCGAAATGTCATTAGGTTAGTAATATAGCAAGGAACTATAATTTCTTGTCCATCCATTCCAACGACACAAAAATATTCATGGTTCGACCAAGGAAGTCTTGCTGGACCCATGCTTTCATAATGCTCAATATGCTTAATATCGGCGTATTTGATCTCAGTGGAAGTCTTGGTTCGTCTGTCTAATATCGTAATAGCATTTTTGGAAAGGATCAGCTCCTTTCTAATCGAGTGCCTCAAATAATCAAAATGTATGTATAGCCCCATAATGGCTATTGTCCATATAATCAGTTCGAATGAGATCGTTAAAATACGAGAGTTATTAGCCGCAGGAATTAGCCTGAAGCTGAAACTTATGTAGATAGCAAGAATCAAGAATATCCAAATGACAAATGACTTTATTAATGCTCGATAAAAGGTAATCGCATAGATGTCATCCGTCATTTTGTCAAACGTCGATGGTGTATTGGAAATGACCGCTAACGTTCAGGCTATGCGCAGCGTGTTGAGGTTGTGCGTTGGCAAGTTGCGCATAGCCCTTGTTAGCAGCCGTTCATTTATATTCTTCGAATGGGAAAGTAAGAAAGAAGGATAAGGTATCAGGAAGGCCAAGGGTTCTTCGTTTTTCGATGAATTCATCGTAGGAGTACGTACCAAACACCTGGAAGTCATTATTGATGTCCACTATGTACCATTTTGGAAGTACTTTATAGTCAGTGGTTGAATCTGTTTTAAGCTCTACGAAAGGATATCGCAAATGCCATTTGCCATACATATTGACAACATCTTGTCTGCGGTGGAACAAGAAGTAGGCTATGTCGGCCGAGTCCTTGATTTCTCTGAAAATTATCCGAGATCCGATTGTATCGGTCGGAATTCCGTGAGGATATGGATGTGATTGAGCAATAACAAAATTATCAGTCCAGCCAATTTTGGTAATAGTACTTTTGACCACGGCCGATGAACTGCTCTTCTTGAATAGTGCCATCTCTTCCATACTGAACATTGCGCTGAGGCGTAACCCACCGGGTAGTTCCCTATGATATACCGATGGATTATCGCCAAAGTAGCACCCTTGCAGACAGAGAATTAGTAAACCGAGAGGGAGAGTGTTTTTCATTCTTGAATGGCTGCTAACGATCATGTAAGTAACAATATGATATACACAGTTATGACTTGGGATTGTCTAATGGTTTGGCTCCGAGTTGGATATGTTGCGAAATGGTATTAAGCTAGTTGCTGATTTTTGCAAAACTTCGCCAATCGAAGTGGAGGGTTTTGACGTTGGTTAGTGGGTTGTTCGTACGCCGTTGTTAAGCGGTTACAATGCCAAGATACGCTAAGAACCAAGTGTTAGAAAGGCACCGGATCCTTCTTTCGAAAAATCACTTGGCGGTGGTTCGGATCACACCTTACCGTACCAACTTCCGCGGCCTTGCCCATGCGCTTTCAAGTGGCCATCTGCGACCAAGGAGCGGAAGTGCATTTTTAAGGTATTGCGGCTCTTACCGGTCAACTTGATCATGCCGGCCATGGTTACGCTGCCATGTTGTTTTACATGGTCAAGTATTTGTACGGAAAGTTCGGGAATGGTAGCGACTATGATCTTTTCCCGTTCTACCTTTTCTGCTAGGTTGCTCACTTGTTTCGATAACGACTTTAAGAAGAAGATCAGCCAAGGCTCCCAATCCGGCTCATTGGTCCGAATTGTGACCTGTGTTCTTCGCAAGGCCAGGTAATATTTTTCCTTGTTGGCCTCGATTACACTTTCCAGCGAACTGTAAGGTACATACGCATAACCCGAGCGAAGCAATAATAGGGTGGTAAGTGCTCTACTCAACCGACCGTTGCCATCTTGGAAAGGATGTATTGCAAGAAAGGTCACAATGAAATTCGCGATGACCAATAACAGGTGAAGCGTTCTATGCTCGAATTGTTCATTGGTCCATTCAAGGAGTTCGGTCATTAGTCTTGGCGTGTCGAAGACCGAAGCCGTGACAAAGACGACCCCGACCTCTTTTCCTTCCCCATCAAATGCAACAACGTTGTTGGACACGGACTTATACGCACCACGATGACGCGTGTCCTTTTCGCTATATTTAAGAAGGTCTCTGTGCAATTGCTGAATGTGGCTTTCTGTTAGGTCGATGTGCTTCCAGGACTCGAACACCATTTCCATAACGTAAGCATAGCCTGCAACCTCTTGTTCATCTCGGGAGCCAAAGGACTTTACTTCCAAGTTGGAGAGGATCCGCTCTACTTCTGCATCGGAAAGCTGACTACCTTCAATGCGCGTGGAAGATCCGATGCTTTCTATGGTAGCCACTCTTCGAAGCGCCCGTAAACGCTCCGGAGCCAGGGTCCCGATCGCACGCCAAGTTCCCTTGAATTCGTCGATCCCGGCGATCAGTGCAAGAATCTCGGGAGTGATGCGAAGCTTAGCAATATCGATCATTATACCCAATTATACACCCAATTACACCCATTTGTTTCGGATATCACACCCAAAGATACACCCATTTACACCCAATTATAGGATTCGTGTTTTTGACCCGTGTAGGAAGGTCTTGACCAAGTTCCCTAGACCATTGGAATAGTGTTTGCCTTAGCCGACTATGGGAGACCGAATTATGCTATTAAATTTGGTAACATGGCTTTTCAACGGCAAGGTACTGAAACCGAGATGTGGTGGTGAAAATGGTTGTGAACTACTCAAGCATTGATCCGATAATCGAATTGTGGTGTAAGGATAACGGTCTTCACCTTTACCGATTGAATCAGGATGTGCAAATACGCTCTGTGATACTCAATTCTAGAAATCAAACAAAGTGTCAGATATGGGTTGACAAACCAGACGCGGATGGAAATTCATTCGTACATGTATGGGATTATTCAACTAAGAAATTGGATATTCCAACATCAGACGTTGATCTGCGACGCTCATTGGATAATGCACTTGAAGTCGCAACGAAATGGCTCGGTGATGGACACTCACTATGAGCCTGGAGTGATGTGGCTAAAAGTTAAACCTCCACCAAAGGCGACCCTGTGCCTAGAAACGAACTAACGCAACAGCGTTACGTGTCCGTAGACCTTCCGCTTGTTCGTGGAACTCAACGCGTGTACTTCCAACTTGTAGACGTACACTCCTTGTGGCAGAATGGCTCCGCCTTTTCCACCCAGTGTGCCGTCCCATCCTTGGGTTATGTCGTTCGTATTGAAGATCTGTTCGCCCCAACGGTCGAAAATGATCAAGCTGAACTCTTCAGGTGAAAGGTCATTTCCTTCAACTCGGAATATCTCATTCCCATCTGCACCGTTCGGTGTGAAGGCATTCGGTACATAAACGATGAATTCATCCTCTACACGCACTAAGACCCGGACCGTATCCGAACATCCAAGAGCATTGTAAACAACAAGCTGCACAGGGTAGTCGCCACCGATATCTTCCGGAAATTCAATGATCGTGTCCTGTTGTGTACTCGTTCCGAACTCGCCGAAGTCCCAATCCCACGCAACCACGTTCGGAATGGATGCATCGTAGAATTCGACAACTGGATCCAAAATGGTCGGCGGGTGTGGTGACCAATCAAAATGTGCAACGGGAACCGTGAGTATTTCGATCATATCCACATACACGGAATCCGTATAACAACCATTCGGCCACAGCACATTCACGCCCACATCGTACACGCTTCCCACGGTATACAAATTCGTTACACTAGTACTGTCCAATGGACCAAAGCCATTTCCGAAGTCCCACGAAACATGCGCCATTTCCGTCGTATCCAGTATGTCGAAACGGACGCTCAATGGCGCACAGCCAAGTGTTGTATCCGCTGTTAACACCAGATCTGGACTGTGCAGGATCACCAACTCGGCACAATTTGATACCGGTGGCGTTTCGCAACCATCGTTCAGCGATACGCATATGTTGCCCGTACTATCGTTCAGGAAAACAGCAGTTGGGTCGGTGCCGATCCCAATACCCCACCAATTGTACGTATAGTTGCCATCGCCACCCGAAGGGTTCATCATTTCGTATGGCACAGGAATACCGTAGCACTCCGTATCCGGTACAAGTGCATCGAATGTTAGATAGTCAAGGACGGTAATGGCTGTGATCGCACTATCCGTTGTGCAACCATTCGCATCAACAGCTTGTACCACAACATTCAGGACCGAGCCGGCCAACGGACTAACGGTCTGTGTTCCATTTCCGCTAAGCCCGTTGTTCCATACCAAGTTTACCGGCGCCGTACCACCAATTGCGGTTGCGTTCAGAGCAGCATCTCCGGTAACGCAGATCGTAGTATCGCTAGGCACGCTCTGCCATTCCAATAAAGGTGGTTCAGCAATGGTCGCGATCAATGTATCGCTACACCCGTTACCTGTTGGTCCTTCGGTAACGATCACGGTGAAGGTGCCAATTGGTGCTTCGAGCGCGTCTCCCACTGAGGCTTGCGTAGTCTGGATAACACTGCCTAGGTCATTCTGCCAACTGTAGTTCCACGGCCCACCTGGCCCAGAGGTCAGGATCGTAATGGATCCCTCTTCTCCGAAACAATTCGCATCCACAACCATACTGTCATTGTCCAAGAACGAAGGAGGAATTACCAGGACCGTATCCGTGGTAGAACAATAGGGGGCATCCTGCGGAAATACCGTAACGACCACTTCCGTTGGAACGGTTACGGCCGCAGTGGTCGTCTGACCAGTTGCAGGGGTCGTACTGCCTGCCGGTGTCCACGTGTAGACCAGTGGGCCTGTGCCGGGACCACAGTTCGCGGTGCCGGTCCAAAGCGTACCGGTACCGGGGCCTTGTGGAGAGCTATAGACCAACGCACCGGAGTTGTCGAATACCTCGAAGGAGTTGTCCTGATTGAATGAACCTGCAGTGTACAATAAGGTCATCGCATCACCTGTGGTGACCGAGAATGTTGCCGTGAGCGTGCTACCGCCGGGCATCGGAAAATCATCCGTTTCTGTGTCATGCACAACAGTAATACTTGCGTTGCCTGTCCAGCCATCTCCATTGGTATCATGCAATACGATCGTGTAATTGCATGTGCTCGACGCAGGTGGGAAGGCGATGATCTCAGCCTCCAACAGAGCCTGATCGCTGCATGTAGCTCCTAATGTTACTGTAGCGCCAACTTGCGGTGCATTGGTAACAATCACGGTTATCGTCGTGTCGTATGTGCAACCGAAGTTATCCGTAACGGTCAGTGTGTAATCCTGATCGCCAGGTTCGGTGGGCGTTGCAGTTGCTTGCAGTGGGTTTGAAGGATCCACCACAACACCGGGGCCGGACCAAGCAATGGAATCCGTAGTGTTACCGATCGTTGGGGTGAATTGAACAAGGTCGGGGTAAAGGCTTGGGTCGAAGTTCATTTCCCAATTGCACAGAAACCCATTGTCCGAGCCCCAGAGGTCCGTGATGTTCAAGGTCCAGGTTCCATTCAATGGGCAACCCAAGAGCGAATTCATGTTGCCAACGGGTACATAGGTGCCTGGTGTTAATGCGTTGCCTCCCATGGAAGGAGTTGTCATCCCATTCGCAGAAGCATCCACCCATGTGCCATTGGGTGAACTGGCATTCCAGCAATAATTCCAACAGGTGCCTTGGTCATCCGGTTGTGTGTCAATGTCGATCGGCTCGCCAAGGAACGTTCCTCCTCCGCCTTGCTGGTGCAGTATTACACTTTGCCCATTCGGGCAGGTAATATTGATCACGAGGTCGCCCATGAACGAATGCTCCATATCCACACAGATGCTTTGGATATCATTGATGTTCGTAAGTGTGGCTCCCGGCTGCAAATAGGTGTTCTCGATGCTGCTCGAAAATGTTTCGCCCACATTGTCAGGAAGGGCAACTCCACCGCCAAGGTCCACTTCCGGAATACCTGTCCAAGTGACCGTATTCACTACACCATTCAACTGAACGGTTCCTCCTTCGCAAACGGTCGGTCCGGCTGTGGTTCCAACAAAGTTTGGTTCGGTTCCTACCAACACTTGTAGGTCTACCAAATTCGTATTGTTACAGCCGTTGTCATCTTCAAGGGTCAGCTGCACCAGATAATCTCCGGTTTCCATGAACGCATGATCCACCGTTGCTCCGGTAGCTGTTGTTCCATCCGCGAAATCCCATTCGTAGCTCACTATGTTGAAACCACCAGCGGAGGATGAAGCCGAACCATCGAAATTTATTGACTCACCTGGACAGATCCTAACAGGCGCAGCTTCGCTCATGGAAGCCACTGCGGTCGGAGGTAAACAAGGAATGAAGCAGGTGATCGTAGCAGCAAATGATCCAGTTCCTATGCTGTTCGATGTGAATTCCAACGTAAGGCAGCCGGTCGGGTTCGCATAGCTGGCAAAAGCAACTGCCCCACTCAATGTCGTTCCCGTATAGGTGCCCAAGACCGGTGCAGCCGTGCTATTCCCATCATAGATCACCAACTCATCGGTCGGTACTCCGGCTGTGCTCAAATTGCCGATAATGAAGGATAGGCTGATCCCGACATCGGGAGAATCCGGGCAGATCGTAGCAACATAGTATTCATTATTGCTGTATCCGGGTCCGCCTTCACCACCGCTATCAACGATCGCACCACTACACGAAGTGATGGAACCTTCGGTGATACTGAAGATCGTTTGGCTATTGACGTTCGTCGCCAGCGGAATGAAAACAGCCAACAATAGGCTAGTGATCACAGACCGCAAGCAGTTGATAGTCCGTTGATGCATATGACTGTTACCCATGGTCGGATGCACGGAACTACGGCACTGGCCATGTATGAATTGGTTTGCGTGGATCACGTTTTTTCTGAATGGCGGCAAAGATCGTAGTTCACCACCGTTTATACATGACGTGATCACGGGGGTATGGGATGCCTAACCAAGACAATTGAGCTGATGGTATCAAGTGATCCACTGATTTACAGTGGATTGCTTGCCATATTTCGCACGCTTATGATCTCCGCAGCAATACTTATCGCGATCTCTTCGGGGGTTCTGCTTCCAATGGCCAAACCGATCGGTGCCCTCACACGGCCGATCTCTTCCGCTGTAAAGCCATCTTTCCGTAATCCCACAAACAAGGTCTTGATCTTCGCTTCGCTCCCCATCATGCCGAGGTATTTGAACGGTTTTCGGATCAATTGCCGTACCAATAGATCATCGGTCCTGTAGCCGAATGAAACCAACACCACGAATAGTTCCGGATCACTGTGAATGACATCGCCAATGGATGCATAATCAACCACGCTGCTGATGTGGGCCCATTGGTTCTGGGCCATGGTGTTCAGTTCGGCGCGATCATCCATAAGATGCACATGGAATCCCAGTTGGTGCATGGTCCTGCTTAACGCTAAGCCTACGTGGCCTGCTCCTAGGATCATGATCCGCGGTCGAGTAACAAGCGGTTCGATATAGGTCCATTCCGTTGCAGATGGCTGAAGGAATGCTCGCCCCGGCTTGATCGGCTCGGTCAGCAACGAGATCTCGTTGTGGTCGAATCGTAACGTGCCATTAATGCCCGTGGCGATCTTCTCTGCCAGCTTCTTGATCAGCGGCTGGTGAGACAGTTTCAGCAGATAAAAACCGATGGTTTGTTCTCCCGAACAGATCATTCCTGAACGGTCCGTTGGTTCGTTGGCCCGGTGGATCTGGCGCATGAGAAAAGGATCGTTCTCGGTGGATCCGCTTAGCTGTAAAACCTCCGCCGGGTCTCTCGCAGAGGACCCTGCGGACTCCCAAACCTCCGCAGGCTCTTCTGAGGCACGAAGGGACCCTGCGGTCTTGAGTTGCGACCGTGCCAACTCGACCAACTTATGTTCCATGCTCCCGCCGCCAATGGAGCCATGTAACTCGCCTGCCGACGATACCAATGCTTTGAAACCTGCACGCCCAGGGCTACTGCCGATGCTTTCCACAACGACAAGCACCATGCATTCCTCGCCGCGTTCCAATGCGGTCAATGCGTTTTTCCAGAATTGAAGTTCCTTGTTCACGATAGGGCGTTCAAAGTACTGGGATCTTTCTTTGTCGTAGAACAAAACCAAAACCACCATCTTCGCTGCCTGTGGGACGCATTGCTGCATATCTCTTTTGCCTAGTTCTGCTTTGCCTTGCAGCCGAGGCATTCGCGCAGGATACTATCGATGTACCGATGTTGGCGGATACGATGGTGGTAGAGGCAATACAAGAGGTTGCTGATACGAATGCGATCAATGCTGATGCTACATCCGGGATAAGCGTTGCAGGTACAGCAGATCCGTTACCGGTAAATTCGGTCAGCAATGCTGCTCCGATAGAGGGTGGGCCTCCCGGTCTCAGCTTCAGCGAAAAACTGGCGGCCGGTCCGGTCAATTTCATCGTTGGAATCATGCTTGCGCTGTTCCTGTTCCTTTTTCTTTGGTTCCGGAACTTGGCATTGGTCCTGAACGATAAGCTCGCTGATCCGGAACTGTCTTCCGCCACTAAGTTCGATGTCGAGGATGCGCGATCAACGGCGATCGCATCGCGACAAGCTTCGAAATTCTTTGGGTTGATCATTGCAGGTTTCTATGTCGCGTTCGTCGCCATACAAGGCACGCCCATGCAAGGTTATGCCATGGAGTGGTTGAATCTAGCGGTACGTTGGACCCACGTGATCGCGGGCATCATGTGGATCGGGGCTTCGTTCTACTTCATCTTCCTAGAGAACAACCTGAATCGAACGGAAGGCCTGCGCGATGAACTCGCAGGTAATCTCTGGGCCATTCACGGGGGCGGTTTCTACTACGTCGAGAAATTCAAGGTCGCACCGAAGGAGATCCCGAAGCACCTGCACTGGTTCAAGTATGAAGCGTATTTCACTTGGCTGAGTGGGTTCTCGCTGATGTTCATCGTCTACTACGCCGATGCGAAAGCGTTCATGATCGACCCTACGATCGCTACACTTTCTGCGCCAGCTTCGATCGGTATCGGTATTGGTTCCATGATCTTGGGTTGGGTGATCTACGATGCCATGAGCAGATCGCGTTTGGTGTTGCGACAGGATCTTTTCGCATTAGTTGGTGTGGTTGTGTTGGGTGTGATAACCTACATCCTCACGCACTTGCTTAGCGGACGTGCAGCATACATACACGTGGGTGCATTGCTTGGAACGATCATGGCGGGCAATGTATTCTTCACTATCATTCCAAGTCAGAAAGCGTTGGTGCGTGCGGCAAAGACCGGCCAGCCGTTGGATGCGTCGCTTGGCAAGAAGGCTGGACAGCGCAGCTTGCACAACAACTACCTCACGCTACCGGTTGTGTTCATCATGCTCAGCAATCACTTCCCAAGTACGTTCGGGCACAGCGGTAATTGGTGGATCCTGATGGTGATCATGGTCGCAAGCGCTGGCATAAAACATTACTGGAATTTGTTGGATCGTGGCATCAAACGCACATGGGTCCTGGTAGTTAGCATCCTAGCATTGGTGATCATGAGCATGGCAATATCCCCAGCATTCGAGGACACGTTGGATTCCGCGATCCCCACTACCTTTGAAGAAGCGAACGTGGTTATCCAAGCCCGGTGCGTGCAATGCCACAGCGCAAACCCAACGGACGATCAATGGACCACCGCACCCAACGGCGTGATGTACGATACGCCAGAACAGATCAAAGCCATGGCGGATAAGATCATGACCCGCGCTGTACGTACCCACACCATGCCCCAAGGCAACAAAACGAACATGACCGAGGAAGAACGGATCGTGTTGAAGCGATGGATCTTGCAGGGCGCTCAAATACCATGATCACAACGCTCAATTCAACCACAGAGAACACTGAGAGCACAGAGAATTGCAACTCATCCGTGTCCTCTGTGCTCTCTGTGGTTTATCTACATACATGGAAAGTGTAGCGATCCATAGCACCCGCGTGATCACCCCAACAGGTGTAATTGAAGCTACGGTCATCATCGCCAACGGCAAGATCTCCGAGGTCTTGAAAGGCCGTGTTGAGTCCAAGGGAATTCCGTTCGAAAGCGTCGGTGACAACGTTATCATGCCCGGTGTGATCGATGTACACGTCCACATCAACGAACCGGGACGCACCGAGTGGGAAGGCTTTGAAACTGCCACGAAAGCCGCAGCTGCTGGAGGCACCACAACTATGATCGAAATGCCCTTGAATGCTAGCCCGGTCACTACCACGGCAGCAGCACTGAAGGTGAAGCTTGAAGCCGCCAAGGGAAAGATGCACGTCAACTGCGGATTCTACGGCGGTGTGATTCCAAGCAACATCGATGACCTCGATGAATTGTTGAGTGCCGGTGTATTCGGCATCAAGGCATTTCTAACGCATTCCGGCATTGAGGAATTCCCGAATGTCACCGAAGCAGATCTACGGAGGGCACTGCCGATCTTAAAGAAACATGATGCGGTCTTGTTAGTGCATTGTGAGTTGGAGGACATACGATCCACCACGGGCACGGTCACTCCGGGCTTGACCCGGAGTCTCACCGATGCCCGCTCGTACGCCAACTACCTCGCCTCCCGCCCAGCCAAATGGGAAACCGATGCAGTCGCGCTAATGATGCGCCTCAGCGACGAGTTCGATGTTCATGTCCATATCGTACACGTTTCTTCCGCCGAAGCGTTGCCCTTGATCCGTGATGCGAAGAAGCGTGGTCTCCGAATAACCGCCGAAACTTGCCCGCATTACTTGGTTTTTTTTGCAGAACACATTCCTGATGGTGCCACAGAATACAAATGCGCCCCACCGATCCGCGAACGCGCGAACAACGAATTGCTTTGGGAAACACTGAAGGATGGAACGCTCGATCTCGTATCAACCGACCACAGCCCCGCACCGCCGGATATCAAAGAAACCACGAGTGGAGATTTCATGAAAGCGTGGGGTGGCATCGCAGGGCTGCAATTCTTATTGCCCGCATTCTGGACAGGAGCTCAACAACGCGGATTTTCATTAGAAGATGTTGCACGTTTGTTATGCGAACAACCTGCTGATCTCGTTGGTCTGAAGACCAAAGGTCGTATTGCAGTTGGCTGCGATGCAGACCTCGTTATTTGGGATCCCGAAGCGAGTTTTGTGGTGAAGGAGATCCATCACCGGCATAAGCTCACGCCGTATTTGGGGATGACGTTGAGTGGGGTGGTGGATCGGACGGTTCTGGGAGGAATGACGATTTTTACAAAAGGTAGTTTTGGTCAACTCATTGTCGCACCGCTTTTGATGGATTGCGAAGACTAACACGCTGCTGGTCCATGCCTTTTCCTGTCGAAAGAAGATTCATTGAAGACACCGAACGAGAATTAGGAGTTCAGTTCCCTGACGCGTTCAAAAAGAAGATGATGTTGATGAACGGTAGCGAAGTAAGTGTGGCGAGCGAAGTTTGGCAACTCTTTCCTTTTTGGGACAAGTCTGACAGTAAGAGGTTGAGCAGAACCTGTAATCACATAGGCTTGGAAACGAAGAATGCAAAGAGTTCATTGAGCTTCCCAGCCGAGGCAATTGCAATTGCGACCAATGGCGCAGGTGACCATCTCGTATTCATTCCCACTTTTCCAGGTTCCGCCAAGCTCGCTGAGAATTTGCAAGTATGGTTGCATGAAACAGGAAAGCTCATTCCGACGAGATCAATTTTGAAATAGGAAGAATTCATGACTAACGACACACAAGCCCCCAACTTCACCAAACTCATAGACCTCGCAGCAGAACGCTTCGGAGGAAAAGTACTGTGGTGTACCGATGATTTCTTCGCCGCGAAGGAGAACCTGATCAAACCGGAGAAGGCCATCTTCATTCCGGAGAAATTTACGGAGCGTGGCAAGTGGATGGACGGTTGGGAAAGTCGTCGCAAACGCACCGAAGGCCACGATGAAGCAGTCATTCAACTCGGTGCTGCGGGGGTGATCAAAGGTTTCGATGTGGATACTGCACACTTCCTCGGGAACCAACCACAGTATTGCACTATTGATGCTTGCTACGCACCCGATGGCAACTGGGAAAAGGCGGAATGGGTGGAAGTGCTAGGGAAGACGGTGTTGAACCCTGGGTCGCAGCACTTGGTTCCCGTGCATCATTCACCTTCGGCCGATCGCCTTTTCACCCACGTAAAACTCCACATCTATCCGGACGGCGGTGTTGCACGTCTCCGCGTCTACGGAGAGGTACAGCGCGATTGGACAGCAGTAAAAGCCGATGAACTTATCGACCTTGCGTCTGCCCAGAACGGCGCATTATCCATCCAATGCAACGATATGTTCTTCAGCCACATGAACAACCTGCTGATGCCTGGTCGTGGCATCAACATGGGTGATGGTTGGGAGACGAAGCGCAACCGTACACCGAACAACCACGACTGGGTGATCATACGCCTGGCACATAAAGGAATCCTGAAAAAAGCACTCATCGACACGGCACACTTCAAAGGGAATTACCCTGATTCCTTCACGCTGGAAGGATGCTCCAGTGATACGGATGATCTCGCCAATGCGAAGTGGTCAACCATCATCGAACGGACGAAAATGCAAGCACATCACGAACACCAATTCGAGAAAGAGGTTTCGTGTAATGAGCCGGTCACTCATGTTCGTTTGAATATTTTCCCGGATGGAGGGGTAAGTAGGATCCGGTTATGGGGGACGATCGCGTGATGAGAAACTTCGACTTCGCTCAGCCCAAGAAAGTAGAGGGTCACACGATCAGAACATATGTTCACCTGTAGTTGTGATGTAGCTTCCATTTCCATTTTCTTTGGCTCAGGGTCTACTGCCTCGGTGCCTCTGTCCACGCCATAAACCTGATCCACCACGACTTTATCAGTTTTTCACGACTTTTACCCTCTCCATCTGTGTGACTTTGTGCCTCTCCGGCGAACCTGAAAATGAAACTCGACCAACTGAATCGTCTCAATGAGGACGATGCGACCACTGCCTTTGAACAATGCTGCGGCGCTGCCCAATGGGTAGAGCGCATGGTCTATGCAAGGCCATACGAAAGCCTCGCCGAGGTTCTAGAGACCAGCGATACCATCTGGGAAGAATGTGACGTGGATGATTACGAAGAGGCATTTACACACCACCCGCGCATCGGTGATGTGGAAAGTCTGGCCAAGAAATACGCGAACACAAAAGTGTGGGCCGCCGGTGAGCAGAAAGGATTGGAAGGTGCAGACCTTGCGGTGATCGAGAAGCTCGCTGCGGGCAACACAGCCTATGAAGAGAAATTCGGCCACATCTTCATTGTGTGTGCCACCGGAAAAAGTGCAGCAGAAATGCTGGCGATGCTTGAAACCCGTATGAAGAACGCCCCCAAGGACGAGATCCATATCGCGGCGGGAGAGCAGAACAAGATCACGAAGCTGCGGCTGAAAAAACTTCTGGCATGAGCACCGTCAGCACACACGTCCTTGACACGGCGCGCGGAATGCCTGCGCGCGGAATCCGCATTACGCTGCAACGCTCCACTGTCGAACACAAATGGGAAGACCTCGTCATGGGCAGCACTAACGCCGATGGCCGTGTTCCAGAGCTGTTACCAAAGGACACGCAACTTCCAGCCGGAATTTATCGCATCCGTTTTGACGTAAGCGCGTATTTCAGTGAACATAAAGCGAAGAGTTTCTACCCTTACATCGAAGTGGTCTTTGAACTCGGCGCGGATGGTCATTACCATGTGCCGCTGCTGTTGAGCCCTTGGGGGTATTCGACATATCGGGGGAGTTGATCTGCGCCTTCAGTAACACACGTTTTCACGAGTCCAATTGCACTTTTATGCCCTCAAGCATCCCCGCCAAAGACAAGTCCCGCATCCTCGCCAGCCTCGGCAAGGCCAACAAGGCATTCCAGCTGATCTACCCCGGCGACAAGCCCGACCGCCAGCCCGTGCACACCGTGTATGGAGGCGCGGACCTTTTCACTGCCGAGACCGCGCAGAAGATGGCGAACGCCGCGCTGAAGACGTTCATGGAGAACGCCGCCGACTTCACCGAATTCGCTCGCGCCATAGAGCTGCCCGGCTATGAAAAACTGCCGAAGAAGGCCGTCGACATCGCCAAGTTGGAGAAGCGTTTTGCGAAGCTTTCGCCGACCAAACGCAAGGAGGAGAATGGCTGGCTCGCCTACGCCACCTACAACAAAGTGATCCACAAGCTGCGCACCGAGGCGCTGGAGGATTTCCGCATCGACTTCGAGGACGGTTTCGGCAACCGCAGCTGGGAAGAAGAAGACGCCACTGCCGCGCAGGCCGCCATCGAAGCTGCCAAAGGCATGAAGGCGAAGTCACTTCCGCCGTTCATCGGCATCCGCATCAAACCCTTCACCGAGGACCTGAAGGAACGCGGCGCGCGCACACTCGACATCTTTCTCACTACCCTCGCCAGCAAGACTGGCGGCAAGCTGCCCAACAACTTCGTGGTGATGCTGCCCAAAGTGTCCATCCCAGAGCAGATCACTGCGCTGGTGCAACTCTTCGAAGTAATCGAGGCCAACACCAAGATCGCCAAAGGCGCACTGAAAATGGAGATGATGGTGGAGACCACGCAGGCCACCATCGGTTCCGATGGCAGCAACCCGCTGCGCCGCTTCGTGCTCGCCAGCAAGGGCCGCATGATCGCCACGGCCTTTGGCACCTACGACTACACCGCCGCCAACAACATCACCGCGAAGTACCAGGACATGGGCCACGCCGTCTGCGATTTCGCGCACATGATGATGAAGGTCGCGCTCGGCGCCACCGGCATCTGGCTCAGCGATGGCGCCACCAACGTCATGCCCATCGGTCCGCACCGTGGCGCGAAACTCACACCGAAGCAACGCGCCGAGAACAAGGCCGTGATCCACCGCAACTGGAAAAAGGCCTACGACCACACGCGCCACTCGCTCTGGAAGGGCCTCTACCAAGGCTGGGACCTCAACCCCGCGCAGTTCCCCATGCGCTACGCCGCCGTCTACAGCTTCTTCCTGGAGAGCTACGACGATGCCGCCGCGCGCCTCAAAGCCTTCGTGGAACGCGCCGCGCGCGCCACGCTCACCAGCGATGTCTTCGACGATGCCGCGACCGGTCAGGGCCTGCTCAACTACTTCCTGCGCGGATTGAATTGCGGTGCGATCAGCGAGGAGGAGGCGTTGGCTACAGGGCTGTCGCTGGCGGAGATCCGGACGCGGTCGTTCTTGAAGATCTTGGAAGGGAGAAGGGAACGCAGATAACGAGGACGAAGCGCGCGGATAGGCGCAGATAGAATGCCTTTCTGATCAGTGTTGATCAGCTCTTTCAGCGTTATCAGCGTTCTATTCTTTTGGGCGTGCCGGCTCGAAGACTCGCCGTCGGGCTATCCGCAGTAGTCCTCGGCGAAGACGCCTGCGGGCTACTTGCTCCTATCCCTCACGTAAACGCGGTTCACCTGATATGCTCCGAGATGACCCTGCCTTTGTGATAGATCCTTGAACTGAGGATCCTGTTCGTGCTATCCATCCAGGTCCATTGCCCTTCCTCCAGGGCGTTCCGGTATTGTCCGACCATGCGGCCGCCGATGCTGTCGATCTCGATGGTCGGGCCTTCCAGCGTATCGTTGATGTAGGTGCGGGAAATATAGCGACCTGTCTTTGACCAATAGTGAGTGCGCCCGGTCTGCCGGCCGTCTTCGAATGTCGCCTCGTACTTCGGTCGTCCATCATCGTACCATTCTCGTCTCTCTCCGCTCTCTTCGCCAAGGAATAGCGTGTTCGTCTTTTTGAGCTTGCCATTCGGATACCAACACCGGATATCACCGTGCTCGAGTTCTTTGACCACTGACCATTCGGCCTCCAATTGCCCGTTCTCATACCAACTGGTGAGGATGATTGTGTCTCCTTGAGCATGACCAACGACCCGCCTCTTCCCACTAGGATAGAACTCTTCCAGGGTATAGCGGCTGGTATCGCCACGTTCGGGATATGTGCGTACGATCTCCTCGCGGCCATTGTCATAACGCTCACGGATTTCGCGGTACGGCTCTTCCCTGCATCCCGTAAAGGCCATGACCAGCCCCAGGACGAAAGAGAATCTTGCCCGAGTGGTCATGAGTACAACCCCATCAACACCTTCTCCGGCGTGTACGGTGCATCGAACACCATCCGCGCGTCCGGCCGAAAGGCCTTGATCGCGTTCTGGATCGCGAAGTACACCCCGATGCCATACATCAACGGCGGCTCGCCCACCGCCTTGCTGCGCCGGATCGCCAGAAGATAGGAAACACGATTCATGCTTTCTTCCATCCACTCTTCAGTTTCTTCAGGTATTTCGGGTGTCGGCGCATATCGAAGAGACCAATGATCACGATCGCCTTTCGGTCGATGCGGTAGAGCAGTATGTTGTAAGGTTTGATAGGCGCTTCACGCAAGCGGGCATGACCGGTACTGCGAAATCCTTTTGGGAACATCACGATGTAACGGATGGTGGCATCGACCTCATCCACGAAACGTTGCTCTTCCCGTCCAGTCCACTTTTCCCGCAGGTACTTCAGTACGTCGATGTATGTGGCGATCGCCTTGGGCGTCCACCTTACCGCTTTCGCCATGCGCGGATCTGCTTCATCGCTTCGGCATGGCTGACCGTTTCGCAGTTATCGGCTTGTGCGAGGCTTTGCTCAACATCCTTGCGCACTTTGGCAGGTAGATCTTCCCACCAATCGGCTTTCTGTAGATCAAGCACTGCCTTCACTTGATCTAAGACTTCCTCGTCGTTGGTATTGAAGACCTGCTTTGCGATGTTCGCTTGTTTGAATTCAATGCGGCTCATGGCACTTGGTTGTTATCCAAAGGTAGGGTGCAGCTTGCAAAGTGAGAAGGGAACGCGGTTAACGCGAACGATGCGCGCAGATCTACGCAAATATGATGGCTCTCTTATAAGTGTTGGTCAGTTCTTTCAGCGTTCGTCACTCCGGTCTTGAACTGGAGAGGGTTCTATTCTTTTGGGCGTGCCGGTGTTGAATGCACACCGTCGGGCTATCCGCTGCAAGTCCTCGCCGAAGACGGCTCCGGGCTTTCCGCTTCTATCCCTCACGCGAAATGCAGTAGCCGCTTGTAATCGAGCCGCCATGGAATCAAATTGGAAACCTCTTCGTCAGATACTGGTCAACGAACAGTTGAGGGTCATCCCCTGCAACTCTGTCAAACCCCTTGACAACCTCCTCCCTCCATTCTTTTTGGGTGCGGCTATCTGGCATCGGCGAACCCGCAACAGTTAGGTAGCCGTCGCGACCGTCCCAACGGAAACGCACTGCCTCGTGATGCTTAATGGCGATGAGCTGCCAACTACCGAATGACGAATACTCTGTGTGAAGCGAGCCGATTACAATGTCGCGTGCTGCCAATCGCTCAACAAGAGCAGACAAGTCTCTGATGAACTTCGCGGCATATTGGGATGATCGTTCCATTAGGTGTAAAGGCTCATCAAAACCTTCTCAGGAGTAAATGGTGCATCGTACTTCGCAACATACTTCGGGTTGAACGCCCGCACTGCATTCTCGATCGCGAAGTACACCCCGATGCCATACATCAACGGCGGCTCGCCTACGGCCTTGCTTCTACGGATCGCCAACGGATGTCCATCGGTTGGTAGTGCTTCGATGATCAGTTCCTTCGGTACGCTGTGGATATCAGGGATCTTGTACGTGCTTAACGCGTTGCTGAGCAATCTGCCTTTGTCATTATAAACGATCTCTTCCATCGTCATCCATCCAAGGCCTTGCACAACACCGCCTTCGATCTGGCCGATGTCCACAGCGTCGTTCATGCGTTTGCCGAAGTCGTGGACCAGTTTTACTGCATCTGTAACGTAGGTGCCACGGATGCAATCTACAGTGACCATTACGGCTGCTGTTCCATACACGTGGTACGCAAAGGGATGGCCTTTCTCCTTCGTCTTGTCGAAGTGGATATTCGGTGTGGCGTAGTGTCCGCTTTCGCTCAGGTTCACGCGGTCCCAGTGGCATAG
Organism: Flavobacteriales bacterium; assembly: GCA_016704485.1. Taxonomy (NCBI): domain Bacteria; kingdom Pseudomonadati; phylum Bacteroidota; class Flavobacteriia; order Flavobacteriales; species Flavobacteriales bacterium. Next base: position 2,189,592 of record JADJAA010000001.1, read on the forward strand.
GTGGATCAAATTCTTCCAGTCGAGGTCCGTGGCTTTGCCGTTGTTGAGCACCGCTTCATTCTCGATCGTGATCGCCTCCGGCTTGCTCGTGAGGATCCGTGATGCTTTCTCTTTAATGCGCTCCAGAATGGCGTTGCAGCCGATCTCCAGCGCCTTTCCGTTGAGGTCCGCAGTTGCGCTGGCTGCGCTGGGACTGGTGTTCGCAACGCGCGTGGTGTTGGTGCTTTCCAACTTGATGCGCTCCACGCCGATCCCGAAGGCTGCTGAGGCAACCTGCACCATTTTGGTGTTAAGGCCTTGGCCCATTTCCACGCCGCCGGTGCTCACGCCCACACTGCCGTCCTGGTACACGTGTACCAGCGCTCGTGCATGGTTCATCGGCGTGTTGGTGAAGGAGATCCCGAAACAGATCGGCATGATCGCCATGCCCTTTTTGTGCGTTTCGCTCTTCACATTGAATGCATCGATCTCCGCTTGCTGCTTGTCGAAGTCGAAGGTCTTCTCCGCGAGCTCCCATGCTTCTTTCGCCAAGACGTGGTCGGCGATCTGACCATAGCTGAACTCGCTGCCTTCCTTGATCAAATTGCGTTTCTGGATCTCGCGTGCGCTAACACCAAGTGTCTGTGCGGCTTTCGCGATGGCGGCTTCCATGACGAACATGCCTTGTGGTCCACCGAAGCCTCGGAATGCGGTGTTGGGCGGAAGATTTGTGCGACAGCAATAGGCCGTCACATCCACATTCGGAACGTGGTAGGCATTTGTGGCGTGGAAGAGCGTGCGCTCCATTACGGCAGGGGAGAGGTCCGCTGAAGCTCCGGCGTTCTGGTGGAAAGTTGCTTCGTAGACCACGATCTTCAGATCCTTATCGAAGCCGATCTTGAAATCGCTGCTGTACGGATGCCGCTTGCCCGTCATGCGCATGTCGTCCATGCGGTGCATGCTGAATTTTATCGGCTTCTTCATCACGAACGCGGCCATGGCCACTAATGCCGCCCATGCGGATGCTTGATCTTCTTTACCGCCGAAGCCGCCACCCAAGCGGGTCACATCCACTTCAATCTTGTGCATGGGTACGCCAAGCACGCGCGCAACGGTTTTCTGCACAGCGGTTGGTCCTTGCGTACTGCTGCTGATGCGAACGCTTCCGTGCTCGGTCGGATACGCATACGCGCCCTGCGTCTCGATGTAAAGATGTTCCTGTCCGTTCGTATCAGCCCGACCTTCGAAAATGTGCGCGCACTTGTCCCACGCCTTCTGTGTATCGCCCAGCTGGAACCTGCGCGGCGGAATGATCAACTCGCCTTTCGCACGTGCTTCACGCGGATCGGTGATCACGGGCAATTCTTCCAATTCGATGTTGACGAGCGCGCGTGCCTGCCGCGCCACATCTTCCGAAGTGGCGACGATCAACGCAACTGGCATGCCCCAGAAATGGATCTCGTCCTCTGCGAAAAGCGGTTCATCCGGAATGATGCCACCGATCTGGTTCTCGCCCGGAACGTCCTTGTAGGTAAGTATCCGCACCACGCCGGGAACGGTCAACGCTTTGGACAAATCGAGCTTTTTGACGTGCGCATGGGCGGAGGGCGCGTCATACGGAAGCGCATACAGTGTGCCTTGTTGCACCGGGATGTCATCCAAATAGATGGATCGCCCGGTGACGTGGAATGCGCTGTCGACGTTCTTCATGCTCGCCGTTGTGGATCCAACAGCAAAGCCGTGGGCAACGGTTTCAGCGAATGTCTCCATGTCAGGGATCAAGCGTTGCGCTCCTTTCTTGCCGCTCGTATTCATGCCAGTTCCTTCAGTTTGAACCGCTCTGGGAACAGTTCCATGAAATGCGCGAAGAAGAGTTGACGCAACAGTAAGCGCTTATAGTCCGCGGTGCCGCGCGCATCACTGATCGGTGCGATCTCATCATTCATAGCAGCTACGGCCTTGCGCACGTTTTCCGGTGTGGCCTCTTTCCCAGCAAGGAAGGCGGCAGTATTCGCGAGGAACTTAGGAACAGGTGCCACGCCACCGGCGCTCAGGAACGCTTTTCGTATCGTGCTGTTGTCCATCTCCAAGCGGATCGCACTGTTCACACTGGCGATGTCCAAGTACGTGCGCTTGCTCACTTTTTCGAAGTTGAAGCGTGTGTGCTGTGTGGGTAGCTTGAAGCGCACAGTGGTGAGGATCTCGTCCGCGGACTTGTCGATGTCCTTATAGCCTTTGTAGAGATCCTTCAACTTCAATTGGTGCTCTTCACCTGAAGAACTGCGAAGTGTGATCGTACTGTTGAGCGCGATGAAGAAGGCGGTGAGATCCCCGATGGGCGAGGCGTTCACGAAGTTCCCTGCCAGTGTGCCCATGTTGCGAATGGGGGTGGAACTCACGAGCAGCAAGTGCTTTTCCAGCTTTGGAAAACGCGCGCGAAGTTCCTGCGAAGCGATCAGCTCGTTCGCCACGGCTGCTCCGCCGATGATGCATTCATCGCCTTCGATGCGGATGCCCTTCAAGCCTTCGTCGTTGAACACCGAGCGGATCGGTGCATGGTGCATGGTGTCGTGCTTTTGCACGTAGAGGTCTGTGCCGCCCGCTAGGGGCGGGAAATTTCCCGCCCGTACGGGCGGTGCGGGCGCAATGGTCTTCAACCGTTCCGTGATCTCTGAAAAATACCCCGGCACAAACCCATTCTTCACGCTCCAGGCGATAGGATCATTCACGTCCTTCTTGGCAAGTTGCTCGGCGACATCCGCGGCTGCGCGTTCAATGCTTTTGTAGCCGGTGCACCGACAGATGTTCCCGTCGATGGAGCGCACGGCGAGCTCTGAAGTAATGGTTTCCTGCGAAAGGCAGCAACCGCTCAACGATACGACGAAGCCCGGCGTGCAGATGCCGCATTGCGTGGCGCCTTGGTCGACCATCGCTTGTTGTACGGGGCTTAGTTTATCCACGCCTGCACCATGCTCCAAGGGCTCGGTGAGGCCTTCCACCGTAACGATGTGCTTGCCGTGCACGTTCGCCAAGGCCAACAAACAGGAGGTCATCGAGCGGTATTCGAGCTTAGGCTTCTCGGCTCCGCTCGAAGACCTAAGCTCGCCGACAAGTACCGTACAAGCTCCGCAGTCGCCTTCGCGGCAGCCGATCTTGGTGCCTGATAATTGTTCGTGGTAACGGATAATGTCCAGCAGGACCGTGCCCGTTGGCGCGGTGCTTTGGATCGTACGGTCGTTCAGGATGAAGTCAGTGGTCTTGGCCATAGCAATTGCGTTTGCCAAGATAGGGGAGATACCCGCCCCGCTAAAAACCGTGCTTTACTTCAACAGCGTAACATGGCCTGTGAGGTCGTACAACTCACCGGAGTAAGCATCCCGGAATTGTAACTTCCATACGTAGACTTCGGTCTCGGATTGCATACTGGAATAGTTGCCATTCCATGTCGAACCGATCACCTCCGTGGAGAAGATCTGCTCGCCCCATCGATCGAAGACCATGAAGCTGTAATTCTCGATCCCATGGTCACGATTGAATATAGGCAAGAAACCTTCGTTGATATCATCGTTATTTGGCGTAAACGCATTCGGTACAAAGACATCCAGAATATCGAACACGGCTATCGAAGCGCAATAGACATCCGGGCACCCATTGTCATCCATTGATGTTAAACATACTTCGTACGTGTTCCCAAGAGGACTGATGAATTCAAATGTCGGTACGATCTCCGTACTTGTTCCAAGACCTGCAAAGTCCCATAAGAAATTCGTTGAATTCACGGATGTATTCACCATTAATGTTGTGGGTTCATTGGTGAACAATGTATCCGGGTCGAAGTAGAACGAAGCTTCCACAACAGGAGGAGTGCCTACGGATCCCGCACCACTTGCTTCACATCCATCTGCATTCTGCATGTGGACAGTGTAGTCATCAGGACATAGATCGCCATAAATGGTCTGCGTCGTGAACGGTCCATCATTCAAACTGAACAATACACCAGCTGTATCTTCAATGATGATGATGCCGTCGCAATCGCCAGGGCATGTTTCACCTTGGCCTATTACCGAAGCGATGGTCAAAGGGTCCGGTTGGTCAATGATAAATGGGATCGTAACGTTACATGCATTGGTATCCGCCACATTCACGGTGAATGAATATGCACATAAGCCACTGATCGCGGTGGTGTCTCCCGTACCTGCGACCTGCCATGTGTAGGTGTAAGCTCCCGGAGTTGCGTTACCACCTGTTGCAGTTGCTGTTGCGGTGCCATCACAAGCACCAAAGCAGATCGCATCAGTTACCGTGACATTGGCTATGATCGGATCCGTGAACAGCACATTGACCGTATCCGAACTCGCGCATCCATCAGCAGTTATGGTGGACCAAATGAACGTGTAATTACCACCGGCTGGTGCTGTAACAGGCGATACGGGATCCGCATTGTTCCCAAACGCAGCACCGTTCACATTCGTCCAAACACCGGTTGCCCATTCACCGGTTGCATTCATTGTGAACGTGAGGTTGCAACTGATCGCATCGGGACCAGCGTCCGGTGCTGGAACCACGAATACATTCACAGTTGCGGTTGAACTGGCATTCGGACAAGGTTGAATGCCATAAACAGTGTACGTGTAAATACCCTGTGGGTCCGTACTCGGATCGAATACGCCATTGCTCGGACTCCCTCCAGGGCCAGTCCATGTGCCACCGGGATCCGGGGTTCCTTCCAGTCGATCGAAAAGCGATACCGGTGCGGCCCCTGGACAGAGCGACAGATAGCCATTGCCGCCAGCATAAGGTAGTGGATTCACATCGATAACGACCATTGCCGTTGCGTTGGGGCATGGTGTTGCGCCGGGAACCGTGTAGATGTAATTACCTGGAACATCCGCGCCAGGTGTGAAATGGGTTGCATTGAAACTGCCTGGTCCAGTCCATGAACCATTTGCATCCGGTGTTCCACCGAGTTCATCGAATAACGGGATCGCCGGTGCATTGTCGCATAGTGTGGCGCTACCATCCTCTCCGGCATCAGGCCCTTGAACGGTGGTCACGAATACGAAGGCGGTATCACTGATGCAGGGTGGTGGAACCTGTATGATGTAGCTGTAAGTTCCTGCTGGATGGGTCGCTCCATCGAATATGCCATCGAACGGTGTGCCATCTGGCATGAACCATGAACCACCTGAATCAGGTGTACCCTGTACGTTGTTGAATAGTGTAGCGGGTGCAGCGGTAGTGCATAAAATGATCTCCCCGTTCTGCCCAGCATCCGGATCCGTAAGTTGCTGGACCGTAATTATTGCGGATGCGGATGGACAAGGTGCGATGCCCGGAATGGTATATGTGTAATTCCCATCCACATTGGTGCCGGGTGTGAAGATCCCTGTGAATGGGGTGTTGTTCGGACCTGTCCAAGTGCCGCCCAGTTCAGCTCCTCCAAGGCTTGGGAAGATATCCAATGGCGATCCGCTAACGCATAAGTTCAATGTTGCATTCTGGCCTGCATTCGGAGTTTGGGTCAGTGCTACCACCACTTCCGAAACATCCGCGGGGCAGGGTACAGTTCCTTCAACCTGATAGACGTACACGCCAGCAACACCTATGGATGGATCGTATACACCATCTGGACCAAAAGCTCCCGGTCCGCTCCAAGTTCCTCCCGGATCAGCGTTGCCACTTAACTGTGTGAAGAGATCCAATGCCGCACCGTTCGTGCAAAGCGTTATGCTACCGTCAATGCCCGCATTTGGCGGTTGAATAACTGTTACTGTGACGTTACTACTTGCACTTAGACAGGGTGCTGGTGCATTGATCGTATAGGTGTAGATCCCGGATGTATGTTGTGCAGGATCGAACGTATCCCCAACAGAGATGCCTGCGGAATTTGTCCATGTTCCGCCTACATCCGGAGCTCCAAGTAATTGATCGAATAGTTCAAAAGTTTGGTCCGTTCCACAGACTGTGATCATTCCATCTTCTCCCGGGATCAGGTGTGCTTACTACAGTTACTTCGACCGTAGCTATGGCTGCGGGGCAAGGGGCTGTTCCTGAAACGGTGTAGACGTATATTCCTTGTAGATCAGTTGCTGGGTCGAACGAGCCATCCAATGCTCCTGGACTCGCTCCGCTCCATATCCCACCTGGTTCTGCAGTGTTTCCTAAATGGGGGAATAGATCCTCAATATCACTGACATTACAAAGAACGATGGATGCGTCAACGCCAGCAACCGGTGGTTGAGAAATTGAGATCGTAACGGTCGAAGAAACACTTGAACACGGCGGTGGCACATCGATCGTGTATGTATAAACACCAGCGGTCATAGTTGCTGGATCGAACATGTCACCAACTACAACGCTTGGTCCGGTCCATGCTCCACCAGCATCAGGTGTGCCGGTGAGTTGATCGAACAATGCGATTGCTGCATCACTGGTACACAGCGTTGCATTACCTGGCAAGCCAGCATCCGGAGTATTCACAACGGTTATACTTACCCCGCTTGCATCGCTCGGGCAAGGTGTTGTTCCAGTTACAGTGTATATGTAATCGCCAGCGGTCATGGTCGCAGGATCGAACATGCCGCCGACAACTGCGCTTGGTCCAGTCCACGTTCCACCTGCATCGGGTGTGCCAGTCAATTGATCGAACAACGATCCAGCCGGGCTACTAATGCAAACCGTCATTGAACCATCCGTGCCTGCATCGGGTGGCGCAACTTCCATAATAGTAACTGTTGCACTTACGCTGACACACGGCGGTGGCACATCGATCGTGTATGTATAAACACCATCGGTCATAGTTGCTGGATCGAACATGCCACCAACTACAACGCTTGGTCCTGTCCATGTTCCACCCACATCTGGTGAGCCTATAAGTTGATCGAACAATGCGATCGCTGCATCACTGGTACACAGCGTTGCATTACCTGGTAGTCCTGCATTCGGAGTATTCACAACGGTTACACTTACCACGCTTGCATCGCTCGGGCAAGGTGTTGTTCCAGTTACAGTGTATATGTAATCGCCAGCGGTCATGGTCGCAGGATCGAACATGCCGCCGACAACTGCGCTTGGTCCAGTCCACGTTCCACCTACATCGGGTGTGCCAGTCAATTGATCGAACAACGATCCAGCCGGGCTACTAATGCAAACCGTCATTGAACCATCCGTGCCTGCATCGGGTGGCGCAACTTCCATAATAGTAACTGTTGCACTTACGCTGACACACGGCGGTGGCACATCGATCGTGTATGTATAAACACCATCGGTCATAGTTGCTGGATCGAACATGCCACCAACTACAACGCTTGGTCCTGTCCATGTTCCACCCACATCTGGTGAGCCTATAAGTTGATCGAACAATGCGATCGCTGCATCACTGGTACACAGCGTTGCATTACCTGGTAGTCCTGCATTCGGAGTATTCACAACGGTTACACTTACCACGCTTGCATCGCTCGGGCAAGGTGTTGTTCCAGTTACAGTGTATATGTAATCGCCAGCGGTCATGGTCGCAGGATCGAACATGCCGCCGACAACTGCGCTTGGTCCAGTCCACGTTCCACCTACATCGGGTGTGCCAGTCAATTGATCGAACAACGATCCAGCCGGGCTACTAATGCAAACCGTCATTGAACCATCCGTGCCTGCATCGGGTGGCGCAACTTCCATAATAGTAACTGTTGCACTTACGCTGACACACGGCGGTGGCACATCGATCGTGTATGTATAAACACCATCGGTCATAGTTGCTGGATCGAACATGCCACCAACAACGGTGCTCGGTCCAGCCCATGCTCCACCAGCATCTGGTGTGCCGGTAAGTTGATCGAACAATGCGATCGCTACATCACTTGAGCAGAGCGTTATTAGGCCCGGTAACCCAGCGTCGGGGGTGCTTACAACCGATACGCTCACTACACTCATATCGCTCGGGCAAGGTGTGGTACCTGCAACAGTATAGGTGTAATCACCAGATGTCATGGTCGCTGGATTGAACATGCCTCCGACAACAGCGCTCGGTCCTGTCCATGTTCCGCTTGCATCCGGGGCGCCTGTCAGCGCTGCAAAAAGTGAAGTCGCAGGACTGCTAACACACAATGTTATGTCAGCATCGATGCCTGCATTCGGTGGTGCAATTTCTGTTACGGTAACTGTCGAACTCACACTAACACAAGGTGGTGGAACAGTGATCGTGTAGGTATAAATACCAGCAGTCATTGTCGCTGGATCGTACATGCCGCCAACAACTGCGCTTGGCCCTGTCCATGCTCCACCAGCATCGGGTGTGCCAGTAAGTTGATCGAATAATGCGATCGCAGCATCGCTTGTGCAGAGTGTTGCATTACCAGGAAGTCCAGCATCCGGTGTATTCACAATAGTCACACTTACCACACTTGCATCGATTGGGCATGGTGCTGTTCCGGAAACGGTGTACGTGTAATCGCCAGCGGTCATGGTCGCAGGATCGAACATTCCACCCACAACCGCACTTGGCCCTGTCCAAGTTCCACCTGCATCCGGAGCACCTGTCAACGCTGCAAAAAGCGAAGCTGCTGGACTGCTAACACAGAGTGTAATGTCACCATCGATGCCTGCATTGGGAGGCGCAACTTCCGTTACAGTAACTGTCGAACTCACACTAACACAAGGCGGTGGCACATCGATCGTGTACGTGTAAACACCAGCGGTCATTGTTGCTGGATCGTAAATTCCTCCAACAACTGCGCTAGGTCCTGTCCATGTTCCACCAGCATCCGGTGTGCCAGTGAGTTGGTTGAACAATGCGATCGCTGCGTCACTTGTGCAGAGTGTTACTAGGCCAGGTAAACCAGCATCAGGTGTGCTTACAACGCTGACCGTTACAATGCTCGCATCGCTCGGGCAGGGTGTTGTTCCAGTTACAGTGTATATGTAATCGCCAGCGGTCATGGTCGCAGGATCGAACAATCCACCTACAACTACATTTGGTCCTGTCCAAGTTCCACCCACATCTGGGGTGCCTGAAAGCGCGGCGAACATTGAAGTTGCCGGACTGGTTATACACAGTGTAAGGTCACCATCGATACCTGCATTTGGCGGGGTGTTGATCGTAACGGTAACCGCTGCGGTTTCATCGGGGCATGGCGCAGTTCCGGTCACTGTATATGTGTAAACACCTGCGGTCATAGTCGCAGGATCGATCATGCCACCAACTACACCGCTAGGTCCAGACCATGTTCCGCCTGCTTCGGGAGTGCCACCAAGTTGCGCGAACAAAGAAGCAGCTGCATCAGTGGAACAAAGTGTGATAGCACCATCGGTTCCTGGTTCGGGTGGTGTGTTTATGGTTACGGTAACCGTAGCCATATCATCCGGACATGGTGCTGTTCCGGCAACGGTGTATGTGTATACTCCAGCAAGCATGGTCGCTGGATCGATCATTCCACCAACTACTGCGCTAGGTCCGGTCCATGTTCCGCCTGCATCCGGAGTGCCACCAAGTTGCGCGAACAAAGAAGCTGCTGCATCCGTGGCGCACAAAGTGATAGCACCATCCGTTCCGGGGTCCGGCGGGGTGTTGATCGTAACGGTAACCGCTGCGGTTTCATCGGGGCATGGCGCAGTTCCGGTCACTGTATATGTGTAAACACCTGCGGTCATAGTCGCAGGATCGATCATGCCGCCAACAACAGCACTAGGTCCTGTCCATGTTCCGCCTGCATTCGGCGTGCCACCAAGTTGCGCGAACAAAGAAGCAGCCACATCCGTGGCGCACAAAGTGATCGCACCATCCGTTCCAGGGTCCGGTGGAGTGTTGATAATTACTGCAACACTGGCCATATCATCCGGACAAGGTGCTGTTCCGGCAACGGTGTATGTGTATACTCCAGCAAGCATGGTCGCTGGATCGATCATTCCACCAACTACTGCGCTAGGTCCGGTCCATGTTCCGCCTGCATCCGGAGTGCCACCAAGTTGCGCGAACAAAGAAGCTGCTGCATCCGTGGCGCACAAAGTGATAGCACCATCCGTTCCGGGGTCCGGTGGGGTGTTGATGGTTACGGTTACAGTTGCTGTTTCATCCGGGCAGGGTGCAGTTCCAACAACAGTGTACGTATAGTCGCCAGCAGACATTGTCAACGGATCGATCATGCCGCCAACAACAGCACTAGGTCCTGTCCATGTTCCGCCTGCATTCGGCGTGCCACCAAGTTGCGCGAACAAAGAAGCTGCCGCATCCGTGGCGCACAAAGTGATAGATCCGTCCATTCCAGGATCCGGTGGAGTGTTGATAATTACTGCAACACTGGCCATATCATCCGGACAAGGTGCGGTTCCTGTAACGGTGTATGTATAAACACCTGCGGTCATTGTCGCAGGATCGATCATGCCACCTACGACAACACTGGGTCCGTTCCATGTTCCTCCTGCATCTGGAACACCTCCGAGTTGTCCGAATAAAGAGGCTGCAGCATCGGTGGAACACAAGGTGATCGCTCCATCCGTTCCTGCATTTGGTGGTGTATTTATTGTTACGGTTATAGTTACTGTTTCATCGGGGCAGGGTGCAGTTCCAACAACAGTGTACATATAGTCGCCAGCAGACATTGTCAACGGATCGATCATACCACCGACCACCGCGCTAGGTCCAGTCCAAGTACCGCCTGCATCTGGAGTGCCACCAAGTTGTGTGAATAATGAAGCAGCAGCATCTGTAGAACAAAGTGTGATAGCCCCATTGGTTCCTGGATCGGGTGGTGTGTTGATCGTTACGGTTACCGTAGCCAAATCATCCGGACAAGGTGCGGTTCCTGTAATGGTGTATGTATAAACACCTGCGGTCATTGTCGCAGGATCGATCATGCCACCTACGACAGCGCTAGGTCCCGTCCATGTTCCGCCCGCATCCGGAGTGCCGCCAAGTTGAGTGATCAGTGAAGCCGCCGCATCGGTGGAACACAAGGTGATAGCACCATCTGCTCCAGCATCCGGTGGTGTGTTGATCGTTACGGTTACCGTTGCAGTCTCATCCGGACAAGGTGCCGTTCCTGTAACGGTGTAGGTATAATCACCAGCGGTCATTGTCGCTGGATCGATCATGCCACCGACCACCGTGCTTGGTCCGGTCCATATTCCGCCCGTCGCAGGAGTACCTCCAAGTTGAGCGAACAAAGAAGCTGCCGCATCCGTGGAGCACAAAGTGATCGCACCATCCGTTCCAGGGTCCGGTGGGGTGTTGATGGTTACGTTAACCGTAGCCATATCATCCGCACATGGTGCTGTTCCAGTAACGGTGTAGGTGTAGTCACCTGCGGTCATAGTCGCAGGATCGATCATGCCGCCGACGACAGCGCTAGGTCCCGTCCATGTTCCGCCCGCATCCGGAGTGCCGCCAAGTTGAGTGATCAGTGAAGCCGCCGCATCGGTGGAACACAAGGTGATAGCACCATCTGCTCCAGCATCCGGTGGTGTGTTGATCGTTACGGTTACCGTTGCAGTCTCATCCGGACAAGGTGCCGTTCCTGTAACGGTGTAGGTATAATCACCAGCGGTCATTGTCGCTGGATCGAACATGCCACCGACCACTGCGCTCGGTCCGGTCCATATTCCGCCCGCAGCGGGAGCACCTCCAAGTTGAGCGAATAAAGAAGCAGGACCATTAGTTGAACAAAGAACTATGGCCCCATCAGTCCCTGCATCCACGGGTTGTTCTATAACCACAAAAACTTCGGCAGTTGCTGCTGGACAAGGAGCTGGACTTGGGACTGTATACGTATACAGCCCACCGTTCATGGTGCTCGGATCAAAGGCGTCGCCAATTATTGGGCTTGGTCCTGACCAAGTACCACCAGCAATTGGCGTACCTTCGAGTTCGGCGAACAGACCTGCTGGACCTGCATTGCTACAGACGGTAACATCTCCATTATCCCCAGCATCCGTCAATAAGTTGACGATCACCTCTACCGTTGCGCTTGCAGTAGCTGGTCCACAAGCACCTGTGCCGGTTGTGGTGTAAGTATAAAACCCTGGGACATCGGTTCCGGGTATGAAATTGCCACTATGCGGTGTGCTTGATGGGGTGGTCCACGCACCGCCAACTTCAGGTGTGCCACCTAGTTGTGAGAACAAATTGATCGGGCTGGATGTTTCGCAGACCGTAATATTTCCGTTGATACCTGGATCAGCAGGGTTATCGAACAATACATCCACACAGTCGGTCGTAGCGCAGTCCGGATGACCCATCTGATAAACTGTCACGCAATAGGTGGTAGTTGAACCCACGGTGGCTAAAGGGTTTGATATGTTCGGGTCGGATAATCCGGTAGCTGGACTCCAACTATAGACCATGCCACCATTCGGGCAGATCGCGGTCCCACTCCATGACAGGCCACTTGCAGGACCATTACCTGAGTTATACACTACGGTTCCGGACGAGTTGGTCAACGTAAAGGATTGCTCGCCATTGAACAAGAATGCAGCAGTATAGTTCAAGCTGATGGCCTCACCATTGTTGACCGGCACCGCCACACTGCCTGTGGAACCGTTGGGTAAGGTCCAAGCTGTTGGTACACCATTTACTGTGATCGTTACACCGGATCCCCCAAACCATCCATCTCCCCATGTATCATTCAACGTCAATGTGTAGTTACAAGGTGAAGCTATTCCGCCAGAGGTAATTGTCGCGCCCAACTGCACTGGATCGCCACAAGTGGTAACGTTGGCGCCCGCATTCACTTGAGGTCCTTGGACAATGCTCACCGTGATCGTTGTGTCATACGTGCAACCGAAATTGTCCTGTACGGTGTACACGTATGGGAAATTCCCAACACCCGGCGGTGTTATGCAGATCTGGTTACAATTCCCTGTGGTGCTTGAAATGTTCGCACCGCTCCATGAACTGCTATCACAACCGGCACCATAAACAGGCGTGAATTCGATCAGGTCCGCAAAAAGTGATGGCGCAAAATCCATATTCCAATCACAGATGAACCCATTGTCCTGCGCCCACAGATCACAGACTTGTAAGGTCCATGTGCCGTTCAAAGACGACCCCACCAAACCACTCAAAGGGTTCAAACTTTCATAGGTTCCAGTTGGTAATGTGGCTTGCGCATTATCCACCCAAGTGCCGTTGGTCGCGGTAGGGCTGAAACAGTAGTTCCAGCATGTGCCTTGTGCGTTCGGGGTTAGATCATCATCGATAGGAATTCCTAAATATGTGTCTAAGCCACCCTGTTGGTGCATGACCACTGACTCACCCGTTGGACTAATAATAGTGATCACAAGATCGCCGATGAACGAGTGTTCCATCGACATACAGATCGAAAGCAGACCATTTACATTAGTCAATGTTTGACCCAACGTAAATTGGTTGTAAGTAACGGTGCTGTTGAAGCAGGACCCCACGTTATCCGGAAGGAAAACCCCACTACCAAGACCAGGGGTCGGATTCTCGGTCCATGTAGTACCGTTCACATCACCATCCAAACAAATGGTTTCGCCTGGGCATCCGACCAAGGGTCCACCTGTTCCATCAAAACTCGGTATTGTACCAACTTCGATCAGCAGATCGACCAAGTTGGTGCTTGCACAGCCATTGTTGTCCACCAATTCCAATTGCGCGATATAACCTCCAGGCTGCGTGTATGTGTGGTTCACCGATGCCGGTGCATTATTCAGAAAGGTGCCGTCGCCAAAAACCCATCTGCGAGTTGCGATGGAAAATCCAGGTGCTGCATATGAACCAGCAGAGTTGAACGTGACACTTTCTCCGGGGCAGATCCGCTGTGCGCCTACCGCTCCATGCGTAGCAACTGCTGTTGGTCGTGTACAAGGCTGGTAGCAGGTTATCGATGCCGCAAACACTCCAAGTCCTGTTGCATTGCTCGTGAACTCAATGGTCAAACAACCACTGCTATTTCCTGCCGATGCCGATACGACCAAGCCTTGAAGTGCGGTTCCGGTCCATGAGCCAAGGATAGGGTCGGCCACGCTGTTCCCATCATGGATCACCATCACATCACCCGGTGCGGCACCGGCCGTGTTCAAGTTGAACGTGATGAAGTTCAACGAAATGGCACCGGTCGGGTCATCGGGACAAAGGGTATATATGTAATTCTCGTTGTTCCCATATCCGGTTCCGCCCTGGCCCCCGCTATCCAAGAATGCACCCACACAGGTAACATCGGTACCATTGAAAATTGGAAACGGCTGCCCGAATAATTCCATACCACTTCCCCAAAACAGAGCCAGAGCGATGGCTAGGACGATGCGAATGGTTTTGGATGACATGTTCCGGGATCGCGATCGTTCAGTTATCGATGGTTCAGGGCAGGTAAAATGATCGAGGTTTTTGACGCTCTCACGGGTTGTAAAATATGTACTCCATCCTAATTCTGAGACTGTTCTATTCAATTTTGGACGAAGTGCCGAACCGGACCTATGAACAGCATTGATCAGATGATAGGTTTGTTTTTTTGATCTCGGAACGTATGGATACGAAAAAGCGGCATTGGATCTTTCTCCTTTGCCGCTCTTTTCATGACGAAAATTATTTCTACTTGATCAAGGTAACGTGACCAAGAAATTCTTTTTGTACTTCAGTACCCGCGATCTCGAAGAGTATCCTATAGGCGTAAACACCTTGAGGTAGGATCTCTCCACTGTTCTTGTAGCTTCCGAACCACGGGTCATATGGGCTAGTAGCGGTGTAAACCATCTGGCCCCAACGATCGAATACCATCATTTGGAATTTCGTGATGACATCGATGTTGACGCTCATTGCGAACACGTCATTCTTTCCATCATCATCCGGAGTGAACGCATTCGGTATGTAGGTGAAAAGAATGTCGTCAATGATAACATCATGGCATGTCGTGTCAATGCAATTGTTATAGTTCATTGCTACCAAACAGACATTGTATGTTCCAGGAACTCGATCAGTGAACGTGAATTCCGTATCCGTATCCGTGGTCGTAAGAAGGCCATCGATATCCCACACGTAATTCTGCGAACCTGTACTTGTATTATGGAAGGTAATGGTCGGGGCATTGATGTTCGCAGGAATCGGTCCCCATTCGAATTCTGAAACAACAGGTGGTGGACCATCTACGGTTATTACTCCTGTTCCAAAGCATCCGGCCGAATCACGGATCCGCACCGGATGGATGTCCTCACATATGCCGATCGCGATAGCATCAACGGACCAACTGAGTCCATCATTGTAGCTGTATTCCACCGCCTCTGGATCGTAGATCTCGATCTGGCCATCACAATCGCCGGAACATGTAACGGGTTGTGATGCAATGCTATCGATCTCCAAAAGGATAGGTTCATCAATGAAGAAGGACGCGGTATCGATGCAAGCGTTGTCATCCGTTACGAGTAAGCTGTAATTCCCTGCACATAGATCAGTAACGTCCGTTAATGCCGGACCATTTTCACCGGTGCTCCAAATATATTCAAGTGCCACTGCTGCATTTCCACCAACAACGGTTGCGTGAGCAGTTCCGTCACAATAGGAATAACAAATGGCATCCGTCTTCGAGAACGTGATCGCCAATGGATCTGTTAGGGTCATTTGTACACTATCCACCGTGTTACAGAATGCGCCATCATTCTCTCTCCAATAGAACCAATGCGTTCCTCCCATACCAGGCTGTAGTGTAACCGTGGTCTGTGGGTTACTCGCGTTTCCGAATACTGCTCCTGACGGTCCCGTCCAAATGCCGACTCCGGTATTTCCAGGTGTAGCATTCAAGTTTATCGAGAGGTTACATGAAAAGGTCGGTTCTCCTGCATCCGGAACACCACAACAGAGTGGATCATCCGCAGCTAGAATGGTAATAACCAGATCAGCAGTGGCCACACATCCTGCAGCACTCGTTACCGTATAGGTGTATGAACCCGGAGCGCCTATTGTCGGGTCAAATGATCCCGGTACGATGGCACTACCAGCATCGGTCCATACTCCCGTTTGGTCCGGCGTGCCCTCCAGCGAATCCGTCAATTGGATGGCCGGGTCCCCAAAGCAAAGAGTAATTGCTGCGCTCGATCCAGCATCTATGGAAGGATCCGGGCTCACGATCACGCTATCCATAACCGCACAATCCGGATTGTTGTTCAAGTAACCCGTTAAGTAATACATCGTGGGTTCCGTAACATAGACGTTGGTGGTCGGATCACTAGGGTCCGTCAAGCCATCCACAGGACTCCAGATCCAAGTTACCGGACTTGTTCCACCACCACAAACAATGGTCCCCGTATACGATACACCTGAGGCTGGACCATCGGGCGAATCATAAATGATCGTACCAGCGTCATCCAATAAGGTAAATGAATTCTCGTTGTTCCAGTTGGTCCCGGCCGTAAACGTTAATGTGATCGTAGCCCCCGTGGTAACGTTCAACGGGACCACCAATTCGGTCATACCTGATGTACTGATCGTATGATTCGTAATTACACCATCAATATTCACTGCCAGTGATGCGCCATTCCAAGTATCGCCGAATGATTCGTGAAGTTGTAATGTGTAGACACAATTTGTTGGAGGACCATTTGCTACCACTGCACCTCCCATTGGAAGCGGGTCGCTGCAGAGAACGATGTCCAGACCTGCCGTGAGCTCCAACTGTGGTGAGATCTCCACAGTGATCGTAGTGTCATAGGAACAGCCGAAATTATCCGTTACAAAAAATTGATAAGCATAGGTTCCCGGATTCGTCGGTGTGGCAACAGCGGTCAATGGGTCATTGGGGTCTAATACTAGATCTGGTCCGGACCATGAAGCAGAGTCCAACGTGCTGGTGCCAATATCCGGAGTGAACTGCGTAGCATCAGGAATTATTGCTGGGTTGAAATTCAACGACCAGTCACATAAGAAACCATTATCCGCACCCCACAGATCAGTGAAAGTGATCGTCCATGTTCCATTCAATGGGCACCCCAACATGTTGGTGAATGGTTGTACGCTGGAATAAGTGCCAGGTATCAATGCCGTGCCTTGACTCGAAGGCATGGTATTCGGTGTTCCGGTGCCCCATTGCGAAGATTCTTCCCAAGTTCCAAGCGTTGCTGTCGGACTCCAACAATAGTCCCAGCATTCACCGATCGTGGGATTAGCATTGCCATCTCCATCATTTGCGTCACCGAGATAGGTTCCTCCACCACCTTGTTGATGCATTATCATTACCTGGCCATTCGGACAGGCCAATTGAATGACAAGGTCACCCATGAATGAATGCTCCATGCTCACACAGATGGATTGAAGATCGTTCGCATCCGTTAAGGTTTGCCCAGGATCGAATTGGGTGAATAGTAGATCACTAACGAATGGGATACCAAGGTCATCGGGCAGGTATACACCATCGCCGAAGTTCGCATCCGGAATTCCCGTCCAGGTCGTTGGTGTTACAACACCCGTAAGATCAACTGTTGCTCCCAAACATGTTTCGATACTTTCTACGGTACCCGCAAAAGAAGGTGTAGTGCTTACAAGGACTTGGAGATCAACTACGTTTGAATTCACACATTGATTATCGTCGATCAAATTCAATTGAACAATGTATTCACCAGGCGCAGAGAATATATGGCTCGTTACGGGTGTGTTTGACGTGCTGCCATCGTCAAATACCCATGTATATTGAGTGATATTGAAGCCTGTTGCTGCATAGGACGCAGTACCATCAAAACTGATCTCTTCTCCAACACAGATCATTGCGGGACCAGCTTCGCTCATGGAAGCCACGGCCGTTGGTCGTTCGCAGGGTGTATAGCACGTGATCCCCGCAGCAAAATCACCGGTACCGATCCCATTCGAACGGAATCGTATGGTGAGGCATCCGGTAGAATTCATATTGGTTGCAGACGAGATCAATCCGGAAAGTGCTGTGCCGGAGTATGACCCCAAATATGTTTCTGAAGTGCTGTTTCCGTCCCAGATCTCGATAGCATCCCACGTATTTTGAGCACCTTGGGTACTTAAGTTGAACAACACCCATGTCAACGATATTGCATCACCCGGAACATCCGGACAGATCACTACTGTGAAATTCTCATTGTCACTATATGGTGCGCTAGGTCCACCCGTATCCTCAAGAATACTTGCGCAAGCATTCACTGTGCCAGCAGCGATGCTATAGGGTTGAGCATAAGCTGAAGTAGAGGTAATGATCACCACCAATGCCATGGCCGATCCTAATAGATGCTTCAGCTTGTCAATAGGGTTAAAGGTCGTTGTCATATAGGGTCAGTGTTCGGAATTGCAGGACATACCGTCCCTTAACGGAGTTCCACTTACACATACTATGATGTATAAATGTTGTTAGGAGTTGCCTGACCCCCAAATATAAGAAGTCCGGAACACCTCCCGGACTTCTCAAAAAAGGTTATCAAGGAAGCCTATCGCAATAAGCTCACCGTGCCGGTATAGCTACCACCAAGCTTATCACCGTCCTTCATCTCCACCATCCACATATAATCGCCTGTGGAGCAAAGCTCACCTTTGTTGCCGATGCGACCATTCCAAGGGTGTGATATGTCGCGTGTTTCGTGGATCATTTGACCGCTTTTGGTATCATAAATGGTCATGCGGAACTTCACTCCAAGCGTCTTCAGCGCTTCTGGAATGAACACATCATCCCGGCCATCTTCGTTCGGGGAAAATGTTTTTGGAGCGAAAAGATCGTAATCGTCTTCAATGCGTATGGTCTGTTCCGTTCTATCCACACAACCATTATCGTTGGTTACGGTAAGTGTTACAGGGTATGAACCCTTTTTCTTGAATACGTGATCCGGATGGGCTATGTTGGAAGTACTACCATCACCAAAATCCCATACGTAGCTTTTCGCTCCTTGGCTTCGGTTCTCGAAATGAACTGATGGCACCGTATTATCGTATTCTTGTTTCAGCGGTTTGAATTGCGCCTCCGGCGCTTCGTGTATCACGATGAGGTCGCTCGCTGGTTTGTTCTCTATGGAACCTCCACCGGTCGATGAATGAGACAGCATTACTTCATACGTGCCTGCCTTGCTGAACGTATGTTCAGGGGATGGTTTGTTGGAGAAGCTACCGTCACCGAAATTCCACAAGTGCATTCCCGTTTTGGGCATATTGTCCACGGCAAACTCAACATTGGCTCCTGGGCAACCTTCCGTGATACTAGGCCGAATAGCCACAGTGGTAGAGGCAGGCTTTGGTGCAGGGGCCACATCAGAAGCGCCACTTGTGGAGATCATGGAATTTGAAGAGGGTCCCGGATCACGTGTACGAAGTGAAGTGGTTTTCTCAACAACAACAGGCAGGGCCTCATTAGCGACGATCGCTGGTGTCTCAATTTCATTGGTCTCAATGGCAGTAACGTTCTCTGCTGCGAATTGTTCAGGAACATGCGTTGGGTTCGAAGTGGCTTCTATGTTATTTTCTGCTACAATATTCGCACTGCTGGCAAGTTGTTGCACCGTAGTGGCAACAGCTAAACTCCCGCCTAACAAGAGAAGATAGAGTGCCGCAGAGGAGGTCCAGTTGTTCTTTTTCTGGCCATCCAATCGCTTTTCCATCTGCGCCCAATCGGCAGAGTTGTAAGGTACCTCATACTGTTCCAAGGCCCCTTTCAGAGAACGCTCAAACGCATCTTGACCTTTTATCATCGTCATGACATTATCGAAGCTTTTGCTCCTGTATTAGCAGTTTTTTCAAATTATTCTTGGCTTTCGCCAAGTTGCTTTTGGAGGTTCCCACATTGATCCCTAATAGCTCAGCGATCTCCTTATGGGTATGCTCCTCGAAAACATACAGGTTGAATACCGTGCGATACGCTGGTGTCAATTTCTGCATTGCATTTATTACGTCAGCTGGCTTCATGGAGAATTCGTCATCCGCTTCTTCTTCTGCCCTGATGTCCTCTGCATCACTATCGGCGAAATCCTCTATGCTCCGGTCTTCTCCAAGCAATAAGTATGAATTCTTCGCCCTCCGGAAATGATCGATCGCCGTGTTCACCATGATCCGACGGATCCAACCCTCGAAGGATCCGGACTTATTGAACTTATCCAGACTGCCAAAGACCTTGATGAAACCATCTTGTAAGATATCCTTCGCCTGATCGGCGTTCTTGGTATATCGCTGGCAAACGGCCATCATTTTACCGTAGAACATCTCATATAAACGCTGCTCATACTTACGCTCACCACGCATGCAGCCGTCTATCTCTTCCGAATAGGAACGTTCTTTATTTTCTCCGTTGAACCACGATACCATCAGTCGAGGAATACCCCGTTCTGGTGCTCGCGGTTCAGCAATGTGCGTGCTCATGGATGCCGACAAGGTAGCCATCTTTCTTCAAGACGCAAGACCTAGTAAAAGGATGCCTCTGAAAGGAAAATTCTTTTGTTCTTAGGGCCAAGTATACCGCGCTAAGTCATGTATCAGTAACGATGATGGTGTGCCTATACCGATCTAATGTACTGTTCTTCAGGGTAATGCGTGTATGTTTTATCGGATCTGGACTATTTGCCCGCATTCAGGATCCATCCAGCCTACTTCGGTATTTGTATCCGCCTGATCATGATGCAACGGCCTATCCACTACCTTCGCCCTCCTGTTCAAGCGATGCTCATTATTTCGCTGAAACAACTCGAATTCTCGATCGTTCAACCCTATAGCAATTGATAGAACAATGAAGGTAACTGTAGTAGGGGCCGGTAATGTTGGTGCTACATGCGCCGATGCCGTGGCCCGTTGGGAGCTCGCCAATGAAGTGGTGTTGCTCGATATTAAGGAAGGTTTCGCTGAAGGCAAATCTCTGGACATCTGGCAAACTGCGCCGATCAGCTTGTTCGACAGCCGGATCACCGGTTGTACGAATGATTATTCAAGAACTGCCAACAGTGAAGTTGTAGTGATCACAAGTGGATTGCCGAGAAAGCCTGGTATGAGCCGCGATGATCTCATAGCGACCAACGCGAATATCGTTAAGAGTGTAACGGAGAACGTGATCAAGCATTCGCCCAATTGCATCATCATTGTGGTAAGTAACCCGTTGGATGTAATGACCTACTGCGCGTTCTTGAACAGCAAATTCCCTGCACAGCGTGTGTTCGGAATGGCAGGTATTCTGGATACTGCGCGTTACCGTGCTTTCTTAGCAACTGAACTCGGCGTGAGCCCAAAGGATATCCAGGCTGTTCTGATGGGCGGACATGGTGATACCATGGTCCCATTGCCGCGCTATACTACGGTTGGAGGCATTCCGGTAACGGAGCTGATGGATAAGGATAAGCTGGATGCCATTGTCGAGCGCACGAAGAAGGGTGGTGGAGAGATCGTGAATCTGCTCGGAACTTCTGCATGGTATGCACCAGGCACGGCTGCTGCGCAAATGGTTGAAGCGATCGTACGCGACCAAAAACGGATCTTCCCAGTGTGCGCCTGGCTACAAGGGGAATACGGCCTTAAAGATGTTTACCTTGGTGTCCCTGTGATCCTCGGTAAAAATGGTATTGAGCGCATCATTGAATTGAAATTGACAAAAGAAGAGATGGCCGAAACGCACCAGAGTGCTAAGGCTGTGAAGGAGGTAATGGAAGTTCTGGATAAAATGAACAGCGTCTCCGCGTGATCGGATCCATTCGTTTCATGAACAACAGAGGCGTCCAATTGGGCGCCTTTGTTGCATATGATCTGCGAACTACTGTAGGACTGGAAAGGAACTCCTGCTCATTCCATGAATTCCGTTCTACCTGAGCACGATCAAGTGCTCAGCCGGTCCGCGCTTTGCACCCTCCAAGCGTACCAGGTAGATACCTTCATGCAGTGCCGAAATATTCACTTGGGTTTGCTGTTGAAGCGCCTGTTGTTGTTGTACAAGTTGCCCCATGTTATTCCGGATCACCCAAGTAGAACCTTTTGCAGGTGGCGCATTCAATACCAGGTCCACACTCGTAGTTGCCGGATTAGGGTAAAGGCTGAAGAAAGAACGCGCATCAGAGACCTCATTGAACCCTAGTGTATTCGAGCTGTTCCAGAAGCTTAGCCCACCACGTAGATTACCGAGTACCATGTCCAGCTTACCATCTCCGGTGTAATCATAGAGGCATAATGCGGTGCGGTACCCATCGCGGAGGTCCATGAACGTGCTGTCGATCAAGGTCCATGTGCCGGCAATGTTGTTGTCGATGTCACCATAGTGGTATAACCATCCGCTCTCTGAACCCAACAGCATTTCCCGACTACCTGCGCTGGTGGTGAATATGAATGGTACCGAGTGGCCGGTGACATTCGGGGCAACTACGGTGAGTACACCACCGAGATCCTCTGTGATCAAGGTCCAAACAGGTGAGCTCCCCGTACCCGTATTGCGATAGTAATTCACATTGCCATTGCGTTCTCCTATGATAAGATCCATAAGTCCATCACCATCCATATCCGTGAATTGTGGCGTAGCGAACTGGCCAATATCGATGGTGTCATTGTTACTGTCCGGAATATTCGGCTGTTGCAGAACGAATTGAGCTACAGGCCCGGTTGATGTATTGACGAAATAATGGATCTTGCCTTGAAGGTCACCAACATACATGTCCATGTCGCCATCACCATCCATATCCGCGAATGCGGGGTACATGCTTGTGCCAATGCCGCTTGAACTCAAATTCATATAATCCTCATCCTCTAATTGGAATGCCGGCGCTGTGAGAGTGCCAGTATTATGGAAGTAGGCCACCTTTCCAGCGTACGTGCCGCTCGGGTCATAATAGCCATAGTTGCTTACCAGTAGGTCCATAACGCCGTCTCCATCATGATCGAATGCAACCGGATAAGCACCTTCACCGAGATCGATCATCCTTCCTTGGAAAAGATCTTCCTGTATCAAATGGAATTGTGGTGCGGCATCCGTTCCCATGTTCTGGTAATACCACATGCTATTAATGTTCGCTGCCAACGATGTTCCATTCGGACTGGTGATCAGGTCGCGTTTACCATCATTATCCACATCTTCATAGTAGGCACCTGGAAATAAAGGTAGATCCACGGATGTATCGTAGCTAGGGAATAAGGTGTCCTCGGAAGTCATCATCCCCAAGGATACCGATCCACCATTGTACAGCGCTACGATGTTATTGAACGAAATGTCACCTAATAGGACCTCTTTGTCTCCATCATCATCCAGATCCAAAGGAAGTATCGTACTGCCGGCATGCGCTGTTGTAGCACGGTCATTGTCATCTGTTTCTGTTGTTGGTCGTTCACCACCCATTTCTGGTGCGGGTACATTATAATCGCAAGGCGCATTCAAGGTCACGGAGTTATTATTGGAGTTCTCCGAGAAGAAACCCCAGCATTGGTTGCGTAGCTCATACTTGAGGCTATCGCAGGTGCCATACGTTTCCATGCTTAAGTTCTTGTGATAGTGTATATAGCTACCCGTTAGCGCAAACGATAGAATGTCCAGATCGCCATCACCGTCTATATCCTCGATCCCTGGAATATCTGTTTGGGCAATGTAGAGATTGGTAAAAACACCGCTTCCGCTGGAAGAAATATAATTGGATCCAACGCGATAATCGCCGACCTGGGTAAAGGCCAACCCATTGCAATCACCGATGTTCTTGTATACCGTGAAGCCTGCGTTCGTATAGGCGAAAATATCTTCCTTGCCATCGCAATTGTAATCCCGCAACAATACCCAATCATGCAGTTCCGGGAATGGATGGACATTATCATAAGCACGCGTAATACTATAGGCCATCGGACCTGGCGATCCATTGTTCAGCAGGGTAACAACAGAATTTCCGGCTCTATCAAAAAAGAACAGATCCTTGATACCATCACAATTCAGGTCGATATCACTGGTCTGCGCAAAATTCAATCCACCGCCCCATGCTAGATCCAAGGTCGCACTAAAGGCTTGTACGGGTATGGAATTATCAAAGGTGAGATCAAGCTGAGCTTGTGTGGGTGATAATGCTAAAATGCAGAATACAGCCAGAAGTAGAAATGTGCGCATCACTATTTAGTTGAATGGTGTTGCAAAGATGAGCAATAGGTATGCAAAGCGCCCTGCGGATTTGTTAACCAATAGAGGTTGGCTAAGTTCTGATCGAAGACACTGGCACTATGGATCTTTAGGTGGAGCACCAAGTGGCCTATGCGTCCATGAAAAATGTGTTACGGTGAAGTTTCTTGAAGTACTCTGATACACTAGGCGCATATTGCCTTTCGTGCAATTGAACGAGCTTCAATCATTGCTGGTGGATCGCAGAGTTCCTGTTCAGATAGCTCTCCGATGCCCAACAACGCTATATTTGCCGCCTCTTAAAAGAAAACAGTATGCAAAATCGAGGCGCGCTATGGATCTTTACCATCCTATTAGCGCTCGCATGTTTATGGCAACTTTCCTTCTCTTGGCCTACGTCGAGCATGGAGAAGAAAGCCAAGGTAGAAGCGGGCTATTCAGTAGATTCATTGATCGAAGCGGTCCCAGCAATGGCAACGCGCGACAAGGATTCATTACAGCTGATCTACGAGAATCGATACCTCCGCACTCATAGTGAGGATGAGATCTATCCGGTACTCGGTTATACATATGCCGAATGCAAGGCAAGGGAAATGAATCTGGGTCTGGATCTTCGAGGCGGCATGGCCGTTACGCTTGAAGTGAGTGTTCAGGAACTGGTGCAGAACCTCAGTGGCAACAGTCAGGACCCGGCTTTTATTACTGCGATCAATAATGCCCGTGAACGTCAAAAGAGCGCCAGTGAGGATTTCATCACCTTATTCGGTGAAGAATATGCAAAAGTGCCCGGTCACGGACCACTTTCTGCGATCTTCTACACACCCGAGCGCAAGGATATGTTCGAGCGTGAAGGTACTGATGATCAGTATATTGCTGCGTTGAAGCGTGAAGCTGAGGCTGCCTTGAACAATACGGAGCGTATCATGCGTACACGTATCGACAAGTTCGGTGTGGCTCAACCGGTGATCCAAAAACAGAGCTTCTCTGGCCGGATCCAGATCGAACTGCCGGGTGTAAAGGACAAAGAGCGCGTGCGTAAAGTGCTGCAGAGCACCGCGAATCTGGAGTTCTGGGAGACCCATGACAACGAGACCGTATTCCCGGTCCTTCAGCAAGTGAATGACCGTTTAGGTGCTTTGGCCACTGTAGATTCTACCAAGAACACAAGCACTGACGCTGAGTTCGGTAGAAAACTTTCATCAGGGGTGGAGGTCAAAGGGGCTAAGACCGGTGTTGAAAGCAGTTTGATCGGTTTCCTGGAAGAGAAAAAGTCTGTGGATAAAGAGGCTTGGTTCAATTTCGACAGAACCACATTTGCAAGTGGCAGTGCGGTTCTTGACGCAAGTTCAGAAGGTCAATTGAATAACCTCGCAGAGATCCTCAAAGCATACTCCAACGTAAAATTGAAGATCGGTGGGTACACTGACAATACCGGAGACGAAGCCAATAATGTGAAACTAAGCCAAGAACGTGCTGACGCAGTTGTGGCCTCACTAACGGAAAAGGGTATCGCTGCTGATCGATTGGATGCCGAGGGATACGGTTCACAGCATCCGGTTGCAACCAATGATACACCGGAAGGCCAAGCTCAGAACCGCCGAATGGCTTTGCGTGTTGCGAGCTTAGGTGATGATGTGGTTGCAGAAGGTGATTCTACAACTGCCGCTGCGGATAGTACACTTGCTGATACAACGGATACGGAATTGAGCGAAGAGGAACGTGCTGAACTTCTTCGGAAGAATCCACTATTTGCTTTGCTGCAACCAAGTAATCAAGCAAAGGGACCAATTCTAGGTTCGGCGCGAGTTGGAGATACCGCACAGGTAAATGCGTACCTGCATTCTTCAGCCATGAAACAGTTGCTACCAAAGGATGTGAAACTGGCGTGGGGCGCAAAACCACAAACGTTCGACCTGCAGGATGGCGGAAAGGCCCAATTCCTGAGTCTCTATGCGCTGAAAGTCCCTCGTGGAGGAAAGCCACGACTGGATGGTAGTTCCATTGTGAATGCAAGCCAGGATTTTGACTTCAAAGGTGCTGTTGAAGTAACAATGTCCATGGATAGCGAAGGTGCCCAGACCTGGAAGTTGATGACCGGCGAGAATGTTGGAAGAGTGATCGCCATTCTGTTGGATGATCTTGTCTATAGCGCACCCAACGTAATTTCTGAGATCGCTGGTGGACGTTCAACGATCTCCATGGGATCCGGTGATCTCAATACACAGATCCAAGAAGCAGATGACCTGGCCAATATCCTGAAAGCAGGTGCTTTACCCGCGCCAGCCAGGATCATCGATGAAACTGTTGTTGGTCCTTCCTTGGGTGCGGACAACGTGAGCACAGGGATGTACTCTTTCGGTTTTGCACTTTTAGTGGTGCTGATCTACATGGTTCTTTATTATGCGCGTGCTGGTTGGGTTGCTGACCTTGCCTTGGTCTTCAACCTTTTCGTACTGATCGGAGCGTTGGCTTCGCTTCAAGCCGCATTGACCTTGCCTGGTATTGCGGGTATCGTACTTACGATGGGTATGGCAGTGGATGCGAACGTTCTGATCTACGAGCGTATCCGTGAGGAATTACGTCAAGGGAAAATGATGAAGTCTGCTGTTGACCTTGGTTATAAAGGCGCAATGTCAGCTATTGTGGATTCGAACGTAACGACGCTCATAATTGCCGCCATCCTATTGATCTTCGGTTCAGGTCCGGTGCAAGGATTTGCTACAACGCTTGGTCTCGGTATTCTTACCTCGTTGTTTACTGCATTGTTCCTCTCCCGTATGATCATTACCACCATGCTGGAGAAAGGGATCGAATTCACCGTATGGAACAAGTGGAGCAAGGACATTTTCGTCAATGCGAACTATGATTTCATGAGCAAGCGGAAGTATTTCTACATCTTCAGTGGTATCATTATCGCCATTGGGATCTTCTCCGTGGTGACGAATGGCTTCAATTGGGGTGTGGATTTCAGTGGAGGTCGCACTTATGTTGTGAAGTTCGATAACAGCGTGAAGGTGGATGATGTGCGTAATGCGCTTGAACCTAATTTCATTTCTGAGGACGGGGTGAAAAGCACAGTGAACGTTAAGACCTATGGAAGTGATCGCCAGGTGAAGATCACTACCAACTTCTTGTTCAATGAAGCCGGTAAGGAAGTGGATGCGCTGGTTGACGACCGCTTGAATGCAGGTCTTAGCAAGGTCAGCCCTGAATATGAGATAACCGAAAGCCGGAAGGTTGACCCAACGATCAGCGATGATATTAAAGGGAACGCTATCCTTTCATTGAGCATAGCGTTATTCTTGATCTTTGTGTACATCGCGATCCGCTTCCGTAACTGGCAATTCGGTTTGGGCGGCGTCCTATCTTTGGTACACGACGTGTTGATCGTTCTCGGCCTGTATTCGCTGCTTTATAAGATCATGCCGTTCTCGTTGGAGATCGACGAGGCATTCATTGCTGCAATCCTTACAGTGATCGGATATTCCATCAACGATACCGTGGTGGTATTCGACCGTATCCGTGAATACTTAGGAGATCACAAGCGCGAGCCGTATGTAGTAGTGATCAATAAAGCGATCAACTCCACATTGGGACGGACCATGAACACCTCATTGACCACCTTGCTGGTGTTGTTCGTGATATTCTTCTTCGGTGGTGTCTCCATAAAGGGATTCATTTTCGCCTTGTTGATCGGTATCGGTGTAGGTACGTACTCTTCAGTTTTCGTTGCCAGCGCTATTGTAACGGATCTGTTGAAAGGAAAGGATCCGATCCGCACCGCGCTAAAATGAGCACTTCAGCCATCTAGTGTTGATCCCGCTATTTCAATTGAGATAGCGGGATCACTGCCGTCCGGAACAATCCTAGCTCGGCAGATTGACGTTCTGGAAGACCTGGTTTTGTTGAACTGGTCTGCTGGACACTAAAGTTAGGGTGGTCCGAAGTTAAAAAACGTAAGTTGTTGAGTTGGTGGCGATCCGAAAAGTGTAGGATCATCAGGGCTCAGCAACAATTCCTTTAGATCCACATAACGCATTAAATGCAATCGCACTAGGCCCACCATCGTTGAATATGCTGGCTGGATCTTGAAGGAGAATAATTTGCGCTTGATCGTTACCAATAGATCCGCGATCAAGGCGCACCAGATCTGGATCCGGATCGCGTTCTCATTGTCACCTAGGAAGTCGGTAAACTTCAGGTTCTGCTTGAGACGCTTGAATAGTATCTCAATTTGCCACCGCTGTTTATAGGCTTGGGCTACGTTCACCGGTCCCATTTACCCATGTTGGTAATGAATTGCAAGGTGCGTTTGAAGGTCTGGTCGTAGTAGGTTATCAAGCGCAACAGTATAGGGTTGAGTTCGCCTTCGTGGCCCAGCAGAACCCATTGGTCTTTGAGTACTCCAGCCTTCTTGGCGCTTGCGCTTACCGTGCGATCGCGAAGTATTTGCACCGTGCTTCGCAGGTTTAGGCGCGTAACAAAATGCACCCCGGTCTTACCCCAGTGCCTATACAAAGGGTAGTTCATGTACGCCTTGTCGAACACCAATATGGTTCCCTTGGCCATGTTCTTGAACTCAGGCATGAACTGCTTGTCGTTGGTGGCCGCTTTGGTAATCCGAATCAGAGATGGCACTTCTTCAGTAAGGTGCATACCCATGTGGACCTTCACCCCGCCCTTGCGTTTTCCGTCGGCAGGAGTGCGCCCACAAGCCTTCATGATCTCTTTGAAAAGTGTAATTGTGGTTGAGTCTACCAAGAACAAATTACGTAGCCAACGTTCGTTCTTTGGCAAACTGCTGTCCGATAAATAGTGTCTATATCGGCGGTATATGTCCGCAAAAACCCTAGCGAACAACTCTGGTGGCCGCTTCTTATTCGCATCGCTTACGGTGCTGCGTTTGGGCAGGTGAGTAAACCCCAAGTGTTTCAGACCTTCGCTATAACCCGCTAAACCACTGGTGAGTTCGCGAAGCCCTGAAGTTCTTTGCAACACGGCAAAAATCATAGACCCCATCAAGGTCCATGTATTGAGCTTCTTTACAGCGAAGTCTGCACCGGTTTCAACTACCGCATTATGGAAGTCTTTTCGGTTGATAAGCGATAACAGCTGTCCGTAAACCGGAGTTCCAGCCTTTGCCTTAATTTTGCCCATGGTACCATTAATTATGGAAAGGGATCCGCGACGCAATCAGGGGTCCCTTTCCTATTTTAGCAGTGCAAAATTATCCGGTCCGTTCTATTGTTCCGGACGGCAGTGATAGCGTGATCATTATTTACTGGGTTCTCAATGCACTTTGTTCAGTTGAGGGATCCGGCGCTGTTACCTTTGTTGCTTCCATGTTCATCCCGTTGATCTTCGACATTAGTGGTGGGGAGTTGATCGTTGTGCTCCTTTTCGTGCTCCTTTTCTTCGGTGCCAAAGGCATTCCGGACATTGCACGAACGATGGGCCGCGCCTTAAGGCAAGTTCGTGATGCGAGCAATGAAGTGCAACGCGAGATCAACAAAGGGGCGAATGATGTGAGGCGCACCGTAGAGGACCAGCGCAAAGTTTTCAATTCTGACCCTCCGGCAACGCCTAAGTCGCGTGAGATCCCGCCACCTCCAGCTCTGGAACAACCGGATGAACCCTCCGCTGCCGAAGGAAAGATCGAGAGTTGATCAACCATGATCTGCCTAGATCAAGATCAGCGTGCTTGCTTAGTCAGGTTTCAACACGGACGTGCGATTGGATAGTTCGGAATTTTGTTTTTCCGCGCTCGGCTGATTTTTTTTGGGGTGTTGATAAGAAAATATGGTATTATTTATTCGGTACCCCCTATCTGAACATACCTTTGTGCCAGAAAATACCATTTTCCCATGTCAACCCCCCGCAACCGAGCTAAAGCAATTGAGGAAGTTATGTCTCGCCAACCCAAATTCAGCGAGCCCCCTTCACAAAAGATCAGTGATTACTTCGGTGCGAATGTGTTCAATGACGATGCCATGCGCATGTTCCTCACTGAAGAGGCATGGTATGCTGTGAGGCAAGCCAGTTTACACGGCCAGCGCATCGATCGAAAACTCGCGGACCAAGTGGCCAGTGGAATGAAGGAGTGGGCAGCTACAAAAGGCGCAACGCATTACACACATTGGTTTCAACCGTTGACCGGGCTGAGCGCAGAGAAGCATGATGCCTTTTTTGAACCGATCGGCGGCGGGCGTAGCATTGAGCGATTCGATGGTAGCCTCTTGGTGCAACAAGAGCCGGACGCCAGCAGCTTTCCGAATGGTGGCATCCGAAATACGTTCGAAGCAAGGGGATACACCGCCTGGGATCCAAGCAGTCCTGCGTTCGTGATCGGTCGCACGTTATGTATACCCACGATCTTCATCAGCTACACCGGTGAGGCGCTCGATTACAAAATGCCATTGCTTCGGGCCATACATGCTATGGATGAAGCAGCTACTGCGGTTTGCCAATACTTTGATAAGGATGTTACCAAGGTGAACGCAACGCTGGGTTGGGAACAGGAGTACTTTCTTATTGATAAGGCCCTCTATTTCGCGAGACCGGATATCATGATGACCGGCAGAGCGCTGTTCGGACACCTACCTGCTAAGGGACAACAACTGGAGGATCATTATTTCGGTAGCATACCGGATAGAGTCCGTGCTTTCATGCGGGATTTCGAGACGGAAGCATTGATGCTCGGAATTCCGGTGAAGACCCGTCACAACGAGGTTGCTCCTAACCAATTCGAATGTGCACCGGTCTTTGAGGAACTCAATCTAGCTGTGGATCATAACGTTCTGTTGATGGACATCATGGAGAAAACAGCGCAGAAACACGATTTCCGTGTGTTACTTCATGAGAAACCGTATGCCGGAGTGAACGGTAGTGGAAAACACAACAACTGGAGCCTTGCTACCAACACTGGTAAAAACCTGCTTAGACCTGCTAAAACGCCGAAAGAGAACCTTCAGTTCCTTACCTTTTTCGTGAATACGATCAAGGCTATCCATACGCATGCGGATGTGCTGCGCGGTAGCATTGCAAGTGCGGGAAATGACCATCGGTTGGGCGCCAACGAAGCACCTCCAGCGATCATTTCGGCGTTCATTGGTGACCATTTGAGCAATTTGCTCGATGGACTGGAAAAGAACATTAAGGGAGTCATGACCCCGGATCGGAAGACCGAACTGAAATTGGATATTGGTCGTATTCCTAGTGTGATGCTGGACAATACCGACCGAAACCGCACAAGCCCATTCGCTTTCACGGGTAATAAATTCGAGTTCCGTGCAGTAGGCAGTAGCGCGAATTGCGCTGGTCCAATGACCGTCCTTAATACCATTGTTGCAAGCCAGTTGCGTCAATTCAAAAAGGATGTTGATGCGTTGATCGCTAAAGGAACCAAGAAGGATGAAGCCATTCTGCGCGTCCTTCGAGATCTCATCGCTAGCAGCAAAGCGATCAGGTTCGAGGGGAATGGCTATGGTGAGGAATGGGTCAAAGAGGCCACATCGCGTGGACTGAAGAATATTAAGGATACACCGCGCGCCTTGGATATCTGGGCCCACAAGGACACGAAGAAGCTGTTCGCGGAACTGGAGGTCATGAGCGCTGTGGAACTTGAAGCACGTCATGAGATCATGCTTCATAGTTACATATTGAAGATACAGATCGAAAGCCGCGTTGCCGGTGATCTCGCTCAGAACCATATTATTCCGACGGCGATCGCATACCAGAACAGGTTGATCACGAATGTGAAAGGATTACGTGAAGTTCTATCCGCTGAAAAAGCCAAGAAAGCATGTTCTACGCAGGTTAGCTTGATCGAAGAGATGAGTGACCATATCGGTGAGATCAAAACAATGGTCGATCGAATGGTGGCAGAACGCAAAAAGGCGAATCTATTGTCGGAAATGCGGGATAAAGCAATCGCTTATTGTGATCATGTCCGTCCGTGTTTGGACACCATCCGATATCACGCGGATAAGTTGGAATTGCTGGTGGACGATGAACTCTGGCCGCTACCCAAAATGCGTGAATTACTGTATACACGCTAAGGTCGAATGTGATTTTGGAATTATTTCGAGCGGAACATCCGAAATTCTTCGTTCTTTTGGCAACTTAGAAAGTTGATGCGGAGCATTGCAGGATCTGCTTATCTTCGCACGGACCACAAGAAATAGGACCAGCCAACCACCACATGACGATAAGTAAGTACCTGACCACCATTAGCTTCGGAATGTTGCTGACCACAGTTACGTTAGCACAAGGTAAACTTGCCGTAGAAGCAGATGAGGCATTCAATAAAGGGTTCTATTTCAATGCGATCGAACTCTATAAAAAGGCCTATACGGTTGAAAAGACCGCAAGTGCTAAAGCCGACCTGATCTTTAAAGTGGGCGAGAGCTACCGTGCTTTGGGTGATGCCCAACAAAGTGAGGTCTGGTATGAGAAGGCCAACAAGGCCCAATATGCTGACCCGATAACCTATTACTGGATCGGTGAGTCATTGAAGCAGCAAGGCAAGTATGCCGAAGCGATCGCAGCATTCAATAAGTACAAAGAGAAAAAGCCGAATGATATGCGTGCTGATGCCAGTATCCTCGCTTGTCAGAACGCACAGAAGTGGAAGGACAGTCCTACACGTTATAGCGTAGACCCAGAAGTTCTTTTGAATACACCGGATTACGATTTTACGCCGGCATTTGCGGATAAGAAAAATGAGATCGTTGTTTTCACCAGTACCCGCTCGGGTGCCAGTGGAACCGACATTGATCAGATCATCGGTACTTCATTCAGTGATCTGTTCACGAGTTCACGTGACCGCTTGGGCAAGTGGAGCGAACCAACGAAATTACCTTCCGAATTGAACACGTTTGGTAACGAAGGTGCACCGATCTTCAACGAAAAGCGCAACCTGATGTATTTCACGCGTTGCCCTATGGAGAAAAAGAAAGTATACGGTTGTGACATCTGGGTGAGTAAGAAGGTAGGTAATAATTACAGCGCCCCGGAAATGTTGGTTCTTAAGCCGGAGAAGGATAAGAATGATAGCATGACCGTTGGCCATCCGGCACTTACAGCAGATGACGGGATGATGATCTTCGCTTCCAACGTGCCATTTGGAGGGCATAAAGGAGGAAAGGACCTGTATTCCATTAAATTGGATAAGGACGGTAAGCCTGTTGGCACGCCTGTTAACCTTGGCGCAGATATCAATACCCCGAAAGATGAATTGTTCCCGTTCGTGCGTGAGGACGGTTCATTGTATTTCGCAACATCAGGTTTTCCGGGAATGGGTGGCATGGATCAGTTCCGTGCTGAACCAGCGGGAGAGGGAAAATGGACAGCTCCAGAGAACTTGAAGGCTCCGTTGAACAGTCCCTATGATGATTTCGGTATCATCTACGATGGAAAGGAGGATCGCGGGTATTTCACCAGTAACCGCCCAGGAGGGAAGGGTATGGATGATATCTGGCGCTTCTTTATGCCGAACATGGAGTTCGCACTTCAAGGTACGGTCTATGATAAGATCACTAGTCTCCCTATTTCAGGAGCGAACATCAGTGTTGTAGGCACGAATGGATCCAACTTCAGTGCGACCACTGACGAAAATGGTGGGTTCAACTTCGCAGAGAATGGAAAGGACCGCTATATCAAAGAGAACACGAGCTATAGCATTTTGGCCGAGAAAGAAGGATACCTTGTCGTGAAGGATCAGGTCACTACCGTTGGGTTGAATGAAAGTACCACCTTCGCAAAGGAGTATTTCTTGCAACCTACTATCATCGAAGGATCCGTCGTGGATATTAAGTTACCTGAGGTTCAATATGACCTCGGTAAGCACTTCCTGCGTGAGGAGTCCAAGGATAGCCTTGAAACACTCTACCAAACCATGATCGATAATCCTACCATTGTGATCGAGTTGAGTGCACACACCGATAGCCGGGATAATGATGCGAGGAACATGACCCTCTCTCAGAATCGTGCACAGAGCTGCGTGAACTATCTTGTTACGAAGGGGATCGATCCAGCACGTATGGTTCCGAAAGGATATGGAGAAAGTAAATTGCGTATCACGGATAAACAGATCGCAGCAATGAAGACCAAGGAAGAGCAGGAAGCTGCGCACCAGCAGAATCGCCGTACGGAATTCCGCGTATTGCGTTGGGATTTTGTACCAAAGGAAGGTGGCACCCCTCCCGCGCCGGAGCCTGAGAATTAGCTCGAACAATGATGTAAAGAGCATCCATCCGATCGGTGGGTGCTCTTCTATTTTGGACCCATGAGTGCTTCACGATACGCACAACGCGGTGTTTCCTCTTCCAAAGAAGACGTTCACCAGGCCATTGCCAAGTTGGACAAAGGGCTTTACCCAAAGGCGTTCTGCAAAGTCGTTGCAGACGATCTTACAGGGAGCACTGATCATTGTTTGGTGATGCATGCCGATGGAGCCGGAACAAAAAGTGCATTGGCCTACGCATACTGGAAAGAGACCGGTGATATCAGTGTGTGGAGGGGCATTGCACAGGATGCGATCGTTATGAATTTGGACGATCTCTTGTGTGTGGGCGCGACGAATAATATCCTGCTCAGCAGTACGATCGGTCGTAATAAGGGGTTGATCCCGGGTGAAGTGATCTCTGAATTGATCAATGGAACCGAGGAGTTCCTTCAAAAAATGCGCGATCTCGGGATCGGGATCCGAAGTACCGGCGGGGAAACCGCGGACGTTGGGGATCTCGTGCGCACCGTTATCGTGGATAGCACGGTCGTTTGTAGGATGAAGCGCGATGAGGTGATCGATAATGCACGCATAACGGCCGGCGATGTGATCGTTGGTTTGTCCAGTTCCGGACAAGCAACGTATGAAGATCAGTACAATGCAGGTATGGGCAGCAACGGATTGACCAGTGCCCGTCATGATGTTTTTAGCAAGGCATTGGCAACTTCCTACCCCGAGACCTTCGACCCAAGTACTCCGAGTGACCTGGTCTACAGCGGTCAGGCAGCACTGACGGATCCATTGGAAGGCACACCGTTGAATTTCGGACAAGCTGTGCTTTCTCCTACGCGTACGTATGCGCCCATTGTGCAAAAGGTACTAGCAACCGTGCGGGAACACATCCATGGCATGGTGCATTGCAGCGGTGGTGCGCAAACAAAAGTGCTTCACTTCGTTGAAGGACTACGTATCATCAAGGATGATCTTTTTCCTGTACCTCCTTTGTTCGCTGCAATTCAACGCACGAGCGGAACTGACCCAAAGGAAATGTATGCGGTCTTCAATATGGGACATCGTTTGGAATTTTATGTTCCTGGTGAAATTGTGGAAGAGATCATCGCTATTTCCAACACCTTTGCGATCGAAGCCAAAGTGATCGGAAGGGTAGAGAAAGCAGACAAGAAGGAAGTTGTTCTTACGAGCCCACAAGGCATTTTTATATACACCGCCTGAACGAGCAACAGGTGCTTTGTTGAACGGACCATGAGTACGCTACTTTCAAAACTTTCTGCATTGCATGACCGCCGGGAGGAGATCGGCAAACAACTGGCTGACCCCACTGTGATCGCCGACCAGAAACGTTTTGTGGAGCTTAATCGGAATTACCGCGACCTGGAACCGATCGATCTGGCATTCGGTAGGTATCGGCAAATGCATGATGACCTTTCCGGTGCAGAGGAAATGTTGCGTTCCGAGAAGGATACCGAACTGCTTGATATGGCTCGTTCCGAGCGCGATGATCTCCGAGTGGCAATAGAGGCCATGGACGAAGAGGTGCGTATGCTCTTGGTGCCGAAGGACCCGAACGATGAACGGAATTGTACGGTTGAGGTACGTGCCGGTACCGGAGGAGATGAAGCAAGTTTGTTCGCCGGTGATCTGTACCGCATGTATACCCGGTATTGCGAAGGCCAAGGGTGGAAGATCGAGGTGGCCGATGTAAGCGAAGGAACTGCTGGTGGTTACAAGGAAGTGATCTTCAATGTGAATGGTTCAGGTGCTTACGGCGTATTGAAGTTCGAAGCAGGTGTCCACCGAGTTCAACGGGTACCGACAACGGAGGCCAGTGGACGCATACATACCAGTGCAGCGACGGTTACGGTCCTACCCGAAGCAGAAGAGTTCGACGTGGAAGTGCGGGATGCCGACGTTAAGATGGAAACGGCCAGAAGCGGCGGAGCAGGTGGGCAGAACGTGAATAAGGTGGAGACCAAAGTGCGTTTGACCCACATTCCGACAGGCACGGTGGTCATGTGTCAAACGGAGCGTAACCAACTTGGCAACCGCTTGAAAGCAATGCAAATGCTGCGGAATAAGCTGTATGAGGAACGTCTTCACAAGGAAAATGCGGCGCTAATGGCGCACCGAAAGAGCCAAGTGAGCAGTGGAGATCGCAGCGCAAAGATCCGAACGTACAATTTTCCTCAGAGCCGCGTCACCGATCACCGCATAGAACTTACGGTTCACAATTTGACGGAGGTTCTCAATGGAGATCTTCAGGATGTGATCGATGCGTTACAATTGGCGGATAGGACCGAAAAACTAAAGTCGGAAGTTGAATAGAACAGGATCATGTTGATCAACTCATTGAATCGTTCCTTAGCCCTATGACCCGTGATCAGCTCGTAGCCATGATCCGCAGAAAGAAGAGCCTCTTGTGCGTAGGGCTT
This sequence comes from Flavobacteriales bacterium, assembly GCA_016704485.1. Taxonomy (NCBI): domain Bacteria; kingdom Pseudomonadati; phylum Bacteroidota; class Flavobacteriia; order Flavobacteriales; species Flavobacteriales bacterium. The sequence goes on from JADJAA010000001.1 coordinate 2,226,239, forward strand.
GATACCGAGATCCACTTGGTACCGGAGCACTTCATGGCAGAAAGTCATCCTGTACGTGCATTCAATGAAGCGATCGTGGAGGTAACGCATGATCTTGCGGTTGCTTACAAGCTCAACTTAGCATTCTACGAAGCATTAGGAGATGAAGGTTGGTCCGATCTGGAAGCAACCATAGCGTACATCCGGAGCAAGGGAGACTGCTTCATTATTGCCGACGCCAAGCGTGGTGATATTGGGAATACGGCACGCAAGTATGCCGAAGCCTTCTTTGATCGATTAGGTGTTGATGCAGTGACGATCTCACCCTACATGGGGCGGGATAGCATTGAGCCGTTCGTTGGGCGTAAGGGTAAATGGGCCATTGTGCTTGGGGTGACCAGTAATGCCGGTGCTAAGGACTTCCAGTTCTTGAATGTGAATGGAGATCGCCCTTTGTTCGAGACCGTGATCCGAACAGTTGTTTCATGGACCTCCCCCTTGGATACAATGTTCGTGGTAGGTGCTACGCATATAGATGTTCTGGAGCAGGCCAGAGCAGCCGCACCTGATAGTTTCTTTCTTGTTCCCGGAGTAGGTGCGCAAGGGGGGGATCTGGATGCTGTCCTTGATAAGTGTATGACCAAGGATGGTGGTGTACTGATCAATAGCTCGCGTGGGATCCTTTACGCTGGTGCAGGAGTTGATGGTATTCCAGCAGCGCGGAAAGCAGCTTTGGAATTGCAACGGACAATGGCCTTGAGAATGATCTCCAAAGGGGTCATTGCGAAATGAGTTGGGCTATCTGGCGATCGGAGCAGTGATCTGTTCGCAGGGTTATCGGGTCTCAAACACTCCGCCCTACCGAGGAAAGACTAATTGTGAATTTGTTTAGCCGCAAAGGAGTCAACTCGCAGATCTTGCTTCAGTGTTGATCATTTATCCGCCGTGCGGCGGAATTATCCGTGTTCATCTGTGGTTCCTTTTTCTTACTGCGGGCGTGGGTCGGAGGAATAGCCCTGGATCTGTTCGGCCGTATCATTTTTTGATCCGTATCTTTTGGCAACCGGTTTGACACTTTTCCTGTCAAATTGCAAATACCATGGATATTCGGCCTTATCCTACGTACAAGTCACTTGAGAGCAATGCAGAAAGGCAGAACCAGCTGGTAGCAGATAAGTGCGCCTTGTTACCCACGCCTAGCGAAGAGGTGGGGACGTTGCTTCTTGATCCTTCCTTTCCTTATGGTGAGCATTTGCTCCAGTTCCTTTGGGAACGTCGCCTGTTCGATGCACGATCCCTCCGCACCACAGACGGCCACACCATAGAGATACTCCATCCGGGTAACATTCAGTCCAATAGCGGTCCTGATCTCGCCAACGCTAGGATCCGGATCAATGGACAACAATGGGTCGGTTCCGTTGAAGTACATGTGCGAGCCAGCGAATGGGATCGGCATGGCCATCAACATGACCCTGCATACACGAATGTCATTCTCCATGTGGTACACACCTACGACACAGCGGTTCACACCGTGAATGGTCAATCTCCACCTACCGTTGAATTGGCCGGGCGCATTGATAAAGAGCGTGTGCTTCTTCACCTTGATCTGATGAAGAACCGCGAGCAGGTGCCTTGTGCAGAACACGTGCACAGAGTGGATCCATCGCGCATAGGCCCTTGGTTGGATCGTGTCCTTGTGGAACGCCTTGAGGAGAAAACCGCACGTGTTGAAACTGTTTACAAGGAATTGAATGGCGACCCTGCGGAAACATTCTACCATATGCTGTTGAACGGATTCGGCTTCAAGGTGAATGCTGAACCTTTCGCCATGCTTGCACATTCACTTCCGCTGAAGTACTTGCTCAAGTACCGCGATGATCCTTTCCGGACGGAAGCATTGTTATTTGGTCAGGCGGGTCTGTTGCGAACGGATCTCATTGATGACCATCCACGTGGTCTGCAAGCTGAACATCGTGTGTTGAGCCAACTGCATGGCCTTACTCCCGCACCGCTGGCTGCATGGAAATTCGGAAGAATGCGCCCATCGAATTTTCCGACCATTCGCATTGCCCAACTAGCCGCACTGGTCACACGCCTCGATGGGCACTTCGGAGCTTTGTTGGAGCATGATGATCCGGAACCGTTGATCGATATGTTCGATCTTGAAGCGTCAACATACTGGAACACGCATTACCGGTTCGATTCCGAGAGTAAATACGAGCCCAAAAGGATAGGGCGTTCCAGCGCTGAGCGTTTGGTCGCGAACGTTCTTGTGCCCTATCTTTTTGCCATGGGCAAAGTTCAGGGTCAGCCTCACCTTGCTGAGCGTGCGTTCAACCTTCTGGAGCATTTGTCTCCTGAAAAGAACACGATCACGGATAATTGGGTCTCACTCGGGATCCCGAATCCCAATGCGGCGCGTAGTCAGGCACTGATCCAACTTAAGAATTCATACTGCAGGCAACGTCATTGCTTATCTTGCGTCATTGGAGCAGAATTGCTCAAGAATCCATGATGATCGATCGGACCAAAACCGCTTTGGAACGCCAATTTTTCGGCGTTTGCCACTGGTGGGGTCAAAAGCTCAACATCAAGACCGAGCAAGTGCGACTTTCGTTCATCTACCTCAGTTTCATTACAGTTGGGCTGCATTTGGTCGTGTATCTGGTCATGGCCTTCGTTCTGGAACATAAGGAGCGGATCAAAAGGCCGTTCGCCAAGCGTAGTTCTGTTTGGGAACTATAGTAATTGCCCTCTATTATGTGGGCTGCATTCTCGTAGCTGGATCATCGAGTAACGGATATGACCTGATCCGGATCGCTGGTTTAGTTTCGCCCCATGAAGATCTTGATCACAGGAAGCAATGGTTTGCTCGGACAGAAACTGATCGCTGCCCTACGGAATGATCCAGAGGTTACACTTATCGCGACATCGAGAGGGGAGGATAGAACCCCGAATGCGCTTGGAGATCACTATCGTTCTTTGGACATTTCGATCAAAAGTGAAGTTGATGCCGTGTTCGATACGGTTCGACCCGATACGGTGATCCATACTGCCGCAATGACGAATGTCGATGCCTGCGAGTTGGACCCCGTGGCGTGTAAACTGCAGAACGTCACAGCCACGGAGAACTTGATCACCGCTTCAAAAAAGCACAATGCCCATTTCATTTTCTTGAGTACGGATTTTATTTTCGATGGCAAGAATGGCCCGTATCGAGAGGAGGATGCCGCCGCCCCGTTGAGCATTTATGGGCAAAGCAAGTTGGATGGTGAGCAGCTCGTAATGAACTCAGGCCTTGCACATTGGGCCATTGCACGGACAATTATTGTTTATGGAGTTGCAGCTGGGCTTAGCCGCAGCAACGTGGTGCTTTGGGCAAAAGGGGCACTGGAAAAAGGAAGTCCGATCAATGTAGTAGATGATCAATACCGTATGCCAACGCTCGCCGAAGATCTTGCCGATGGGTGTATCCGCATCGCGAAGCGAAAAGCACAGGGGGTCTACCATCTGTGCGGACCCGATGGCATGACCATTCTTGAGTTGGTCCAACGAGTGGCGAAGTACTATGAATTGGATGATAAGATCGTGACCCGAATTGATTCAGCAAGCCTTTCACAACCTGCTGAACGCCCACCACGGACAGGTTTTGTATTGGACAAGGCGCGAAAGGACCTTGGCTACACGCCGCATAGTTTCGAAGAAGGGTTGGACGTTCTCACGAAACAATTGAAGGGGGGGTGAAAAAACAGTGTCTTTCGCATGGAAGTCTTCTCCATTGGTGAAGTGCGCTGTTGAATACCATCTCCATGAAGTGGGATCGTTGAGATGGCCTATTAATATGCCTTTCTTTGTCTGTGGCCAAAAAGAAACAACACAGGATCGCGGATACTAGACCCTTGAAGGAAAAGCTCAAGGACCTAGGGAATTTGCATGCAGGTGAACGTCGTGGGTTCTTTCTGATAGTATTGGTGCTATTGATCGCCTCGGCTTGGGTAGGATACATGAAATTCGTATACGAGCCATCAGAAAGAGACCTTACAGCACTCAAAGCTGAAATGGAGACCTGGTCGGCATTGCGTTCTGCAAAGAAGTCCTTGAACGTGGATCAGTTAGCGGAGCCTTTCCCGTTTGATCCCAATACCATTGAACGATCGGAGTGGATCGCGCTGGGATTATCCGAACGACAGGTCGATGGCATTGAACGGTACGTTACCAAAGGCGGAGAGTTCCGTTCCAAAAAAGACGTGGAGCGGATGTACACGATAAGCCCGGAAATGTACGTGAGACTGGAACCATACATTCTACTGCCGGACAGTTATGTGCGAGCAGCCCGACCACCGTATGAAAAGAAACAATGGCCGAAGTACTCCAAGGATAGCTCCACCTATGTAGCTAATGATCGGTATACCCGGAAGCTGTTCACAAAAACAGAGGTCAATACCGCGGACTCCATAACACTTGTTGGTCTGCCAGGGATCGGACCTTCCTTTGCCAGAGGTATCATCAAGTACAGGGATATGCTGGGCGGTTTTCATTCGCTCGATCAATTGGAAGAAGTCTATGTACTGCGTGACAAGCCGGATGCTATCGCGCGGATCAAGGATCTCTTAACACTGGATCCGAATGCCGTTCATTATGTCCCGATCAATTCATGTACCGTAGAGCAACTGGCTGAACACCCTTATGCCCGTTGGAAGATCGCCAAACCATTGATCGCTTATCGATCGCAGCATGGACCATTTGCGAAGATCGAGGACATTCAGAAGTGCGTTCTTGTCACTGATAGCGTATACGATCGGTTGGCGCCATACCTTAGGTTGGAGTGATGAGTCGAGTTCAAAATAAAGACAGATCAGATGCGTGTGGTAAATGGTATAAATTCGCACCCCCATCGTGAAAGATCTAAATACACGTCTTGCTGCCGCTATCCGTGCAGTGCCGGATTTCCCTAAGCCAGGTATCCTTTTCCGTGATATAACGCCAGTGCTGGAAGACCCAACGCTGAGCAATGATTGCGTGCATGGGTTCAAGGATGCATTGGCACACCTGAACGTGGATGCCATTGCTGGAATTGAAAGTCGTGGTTTCTTGTTCGGAATGCCGTTGGCATTGGCGTTCGAAGTGCCATTCGTTACAGTGCGGAAAAAAGGAAAATTACCTTGGCGTACCGTGAGCTATACGTATGATCTGGAATACGGAAGTGCTGAGGTGGAAATGCACGTGGACAGCGTTAAGCCGGGCATGCGAGTGCTCGTCCATGATGATCTGCTTGCGACCGGCGGAACTGCAGTAGCAGCAGCAGAACTGATCCAAAAACAAGGCGGTATCGTTGCGGGCTTTAGTTTCTTGATCGAACTCGAATTCTTGAACGGCGTTGAACGCCTTGAACCCTATAACGCCGAGATCATTCGCTTGATCTCATATTGAACACCATGGATTTCAGCACAACGGAGAACCAGACCATGATCGCACAAGCCGTGCGTGACCTTTGTGAGCGTGAATTACGCCCCAATGTGATGGATTGGGATGAAAGTCAGCATATGCCGATCGACCTTTTCAAGAAACAATTCGGCCCTGCTGGGATGCTGGGGGTTTTGGTCCCGGTACAATATGGTGGGGCAGGATTAGGGTATTTCGAGTACGTGACCACGATCGTTGAAGTGGCTAAGATCTGCGGATCCGTTGGCCTTAGCGTTGCCGCTCATAACAGTTTGTGTACCGGACATATCCTACAATTCGGTAGTCACGAACAAAAACTCAAATGGTTGCCTAAACTGGCTTCCGGTGAATGGTTGGGTGCTTGGGCACTCACGGAACCGAACACGGGCAGCGATGCCATGCGCATGAAATGCACGGCACGTAAAGAGGGCAATGAATGGGTATTGAATGGCACGAAATGTTGGATCACACATGGTCAATGCAGTGATGTGGTCGTTGTGATCGCACGGACCGGTGGCCTGCTGGATAGTAACGGGATGACCACATTCGTTGTGGAACGTGGGACCAAAGGCCTTAAAGCCGGAAAGAAGGAGAATAAATTGGGCATGCGTGCTAGTGAGACCGCAGAGGTGATCTTTGAGGATTGCAGGGTAAGCGAGGCAAACATTCTTGGTAAAGAGGGAGATGGCTTCAAACAAGCCATGAAGGTGTTGGATGGAGGCCGTATCAGTATCGCGGCTTTGAGCCTTGGTATTGCCAAGGGTGCATTTGAGGCCAGTGTTAAATACGCCAAGGAACGCGAGCAATTCGGCCAGCCGATCGCCAATTTCCAGGCCATTGCGTTCAAATTGGCCGATATGGCGACCCGTATCGAAGCTGCCGAACTGCTTACTTTAAGTGCTGCTGATCTGAAGAACAGGCATAAAGAAATGACCACGGAAGGCGCAATGGCCAAGTATTATGCGAGCGAAGTTTGCGTTTGGGCCAGCAATGAAGCGGTGCAGATCTTCGGTGGATATGGATACACCAAGGATTTCCCGGTGGAGAAATTCTACCGTGACAGCAAGCTTTGCACGATCGGAGAGGGAACCAGCGAGATCCAGAAAGTGGTGATCAGTAGGAATTTGCTGAAGGCGTAGGCCCCGACGGTATATTGTATCCTGATCCCAACGGCGATCGGTTCATGCTCACCGATGGATCGAATAATATTTCTTTGATCCGAACTTGCGGCGATCGATCCGCTCCTTATATTTGCGCCCCCTAAGCAAAAAAGACACAGGCATATGCTGATCATTCCGGTAAAAGAAGGCGAGAGCATCGATAAGGCGCTCAAGAAGTTCAAGAAGAAATTCGAGCGCACCCAGACAATGCGTCAATTGCGCAAGCGTCAAGCGTTCATCAAGCCTTCAGTGGACCGTCGAAAAGAAATGATCCGCGCTGCATACAAGCTTACTCTACAAGTAGCAGACGATTAGGACCGACCGACCCCTCACCGAAAGGCGAAAAGACCATCAAGGCTTTTTCGCCTTTTATTTTTTAGCGGTAGTTCTGGAATATATTGGTTTGATCAGGTCGGCTGGACCTAAGGCTCTTCAAACGAACAAGACGTAATTAACAACTCGTCGAGGAACATACTGGACCGGTTAATTCGGCCGTTACCTTGGTCGTGATGTTATTGGACCGGTTCGTTGATCACCTTACCTACGAAAAACGCTACAGTGCACATACTGTTTCCGCCTACCAACGGGACCTGAAGCAATTCGCCGCATTCCTGAAAGAATTCGGGGTGAATGAACCGGAGAAAGCCACCGATAAAGTGGTGCGCATGTGGATGATGCGCCTTATGGAGGAGGACACGGGACCTAGAAGCGTGAACCGCAAGCTCAGTTCACTGCGTAGTTTTTTCCGATTTGCTCGGATCATAGGTGCGGTCACAATTGACCCTACGGCCCTCATTGATCCACCTAAAACGCCTAAGCGCTTACCTGAATTCGTTGAAGAACAGAGGCTTGAGTGTATGTTCGATGACCTGAAATGGCCTGAAGGGTTTAAAGGAATGACGGACCGGTTGATCCTGGAACTGCTCTATGGCACCGGTATGCGTTTGGCGGAGCTCATGGGGCTCAAGGTCGGAGACATTGATCTAGGCGCAAACAGCTTGCGAGTGCTGGGTAAACGCAATAAGGAACGGATCCTCCCCTTGGGCGATGACTTGACCAAGAACATTGCAAATTACCTCAAGAAAAGGACAGTCCTATTCGGAGGAGCAAGAGGAGCAGATGGTTTGTTAATTGATAAAAATGGTGAACCGTTGGCGCGTCGTACCGTCCAACGACTCGTTACTCACTATCTTAGTGGGGTCACCTCACAAAAAAAACGCAGCCCACACGTCCTGAGGCATACCTTCGCTACACACATGTTAGAGCACGGAGCAGACCTTAATGCAGTAAAGGAGATCTTAGGGCATGCGAACCTTGCAGCCACCCAGGTCTACACCCATAACACAGTAGAAAAACTTAGAAAAGTCCATGCTCAAGCCCATCCAAGAGGAGGGGCTTAGCGCTATGTAGAACCAACCAACCATTTAAGACCATGAACGTGAACGTCCATTCCATTCATTTCAATGCCGATGCTAAACTGGTAGAGTTCATCAAAACAAAACTCAGTAAACTAACACAGTTCAATGATAGCATACTATCCGGTGATGTGTTCCTTAGATTGGAACACGATGGTGATAACCGCGAGAACAAAGTGGTGGAGATCCGCCTTGCCGTTCCTGGCAACGACCTATTTGCCAAACGACAAGGTAAAACGTTCGAAGAAGCTGCTGTAAATACCATTGAAGCTTTGCGCAGTCAAGCTGAAAAGACCAAAGAAAAGTCCCGAGCCATTTAAGTGATCGATCGATCATGGGTACGGATATGGCCTCTAGCTCAGCGTAGTGGCCTTGTCCATAAAATACCGGCCTTCATCGGTTCCGTGATGAGCCGACCTGTGAGCCTCCGATATCACTGGTCTTTTGCTTCTAAAGACAGTCGTGATCGTGGGTGATTATAGCGTGGCTCCGATCAAAGCACATGCCGAACTGAATTTTCTTTCATCCATCCTTTGGTGGGAACCGGATCTTTATCTACCTTTGCAGGCCCAAATCGGGACCTTATGGTTTCGAAGAAGGAAAACGTACGTTCTTTTCTTTGTTGTACAGGCCAATGTAGCTCAGCTGGTAGAGCAGCTGATTTGTAATCAGCCGGTCGGGGGTTCGAGTCCCTTCATTGGCTCCGTGAATTGGTTCAGGGGAGATACCCAAGCGGCCAACGGGGGCAGACTGTAAATCTGCTGTCTTACGACTTCGTAGGTTCGAATCCTGCTCTCCCCACTAACACTCCACGGAGCCGCTAATGTCGCTTCCAGACAAAAGCAAAGGTGAAGAGAAGTTGAACCCTAGCACTCGGTTCGACCGTTGGGACCCTTTCGATCGATGTGATCGCTATGGGTTCCTACTGGAAAGAACCGAAAATGATCGCCTATTCAATTTTCACGACCTTAAATATGAGGTACGAGAAATGGAAGGTGATCGAGCAAAGACCAAATAATGGAGGAAGAAAGTCGGTTGCAGGACAGGTCCATATCAAGACCATTCAGTGCTGAATGATAGCCACCAAAACAAATGCGGGAGTAGCTCAATTGGTAGTCTGCCGTACGGCAGATCCAAGATGAACGTCGCTCACATGAATGAAACAAATGCGGGAGTAGCTCAGTTGGTAGTCTGCCGAATGGCAGATCCAAGATGAACGTCGCTCACATGAATGAAACAAATGCGGGAGTAGCTCAGTTGGTAGTCTGCCGTACGGCAGATCCAAGATGAACATCGCTCAAATGAATAAAACAAATGCGGGAGTAGCTCAGTTGGTAGTCTGCCGTACGGCAGATCCAAGATGAACATCGCTCAAATGAATAAAACAAATGCGGGAGTAGCTCAGTTGGTAGAGCATCAGCCTTCCAAGCTGAACGTCGCGGGTTCGAGTCTCGTCTCCCGCTCTACTGAAAACCACCAGATGTCTCTTGAAAAAGAGAAGTAAAGTGCGAATGAAGAATGAACAGATCAGCCTTTGTAGCTCAGAGGTAGAGCACTTCCTTGGTAAGGAAGAGGTCCCGGGTTCAATTCCCGGCAAAGGCTCAACAGCGAATACTAGGGCACTGGCGTAGACGATGGTTTCGATACGCTTGGTACAACGAATAAAGGACCTTAACAACAGGAACAATACCGAACCAAAATGGCAAAGGAGACTTACAAAAGGGATAAACCCCACGTCAACATCGGTACCATCGGTCACGTTGACCATGGTAAGACCACGTTGACCGCGGCAATTACTACAGTTCTGGCCGGCAAAGGCCTTTCTGAGATGCGTAGCTTCGATTCTATCGATAACGCACCGGAGGAAAAAGAACGCGGTATTACAATTAACACCTCACACGTGGAATATTCGACGGCTGCCCGTCACTACGCACACGTTGATTGCCCAGGCCACGCTGACTATGTGAAGAACATGGTTACTGGTGCTGCGCAAATGGACGGAGCTATCCTTGTGGTTGCCTCCACAGATGGTCCGATGCCTCAGACCCGTGAGCACATTCTTCTTGGTCGTCAGGTTGGTGTTCCTAAATTGGTCGTATTCATGAACAAAGTGGATATGGTGGATGACGCTGAATTGCTCGATCTCGTTGAGATGGAGGTTCGCGAACTTCTTTCATTCTACGATTATGATGGTGACAATACCCCTGTGATCCGTGGTAGCGCTTTGGGCGGACTGAACGGTGAGGAGAAGTGGGTTGATAGCATCATGGCTCTGATGGATGCTGTTGATACCTGGATCCCAGTTCCTCCTCGTGAGGTTGACAAGCCTTTCTTGATGAGCGTGGAGGATGTATTCTCTATCACAGGTCGTGGTACTGTTGCTACCGGCCGTATTGAAACCGGTGTAGTAAAAACCGGCGAAGAGGTGGAGATCATCGGAATGCAGGAAGAAAAGATGAAGAGCACCTGTACGGGTGTTGAAATGTTCCGCAAGCTTCTCGATCGTGGTGAAGCTGGTGACAACGTTGGTCTTCTACTTCGCGGTATTGAGAAAGATCAGATCCGTCGTGGTATGGTCATCGCTAAGCCAGGAAGCATTACTCCACACACCGATTTCAAAGCTGAGATCTATGTGTTGAAGAAAGAAGAGGGTGGCCGTCACACACCATTCCATAACAAGTATCGCCCTCAATTCTACTTCCGGACAACGGACGTAACCGGGGAGATCACGATGGAAGCAGGTCGTGAGATGATCATGCCTGGTGATAACGTTACGATCAGTGTACAATTGATCGTTCCGATTGCTATGTCCAAGGGTCTTCGTTTCGCGATCCGTGAGGGTGGACGTACCGTAGGAGCTGGACAGGTAACTGAGATCGTTAAATAAATTCCAAAACCTCAACGGGAGGCAAGGCCGGTCCGCAATCGGCGGACCGGCCTTCGCCACCCCAAGGGTAGGGGAACAGGAACAGACCTACGGGTGTAGCTCAATTGGTAGAGCGAAGGTCTCCAAAACCTTAGGCTGCGGGTTCGATTCCTGCCACCCGTGCAAGTAAAAAGATAGAACAAGTGGCAAGCATAAAAACATACGTTAGCGAAAGCTACAACGAGCTGGTTCACAAAGTGAGTTGGCCTACTTGGAAGGACCTACAAGCCAGCGCTATTGTTGTCCTGGTTTCAGCGTTGATCATATCGTTGATAATCTTTTTGATGGATTACATCTTCGGCGTTCAGAATATGGGCCAAGGGGATACCAATCCATGGAAAGGGATGATCGGTTTCATTTATAAACTGATCCAGTAAACGCGATGGCCGAGACGACTACATCAACTAAAAAGTGGTACGTGGTACGTGCCATCAGCGGTAAGGAGAAGAAGGTGAAGGAATTGATCGATACGGAGATCCGTCGTTCAACCCTCGGCAACCATGTGGCTCAAGTGCTTATCCCGATGGAGAAGTTCTTCCAGATCCGCGACGGTAAGAAAGTGAGCAAGGAGCGTAATTTCTTTCCAGGTTATGTTCTTATGGAAGCGGATCTGACCGGTGAGATCGCTCACACGATCAAGCAAATGCCGAATGTTATCGGCTTTCTTGGCGCTGAAAAGGGCGGAGAGCCAATGCCATTGCGGCAGGCAGAAGTGAACCGGATCCTCGGAACGGTTGATGAACTTGCCGATGCTGATGAAAGCAACCATAACCCGTTCCATATGGGTGAGACCGTTAAGGTCATCGATGGGCCTTTCAATGGTTTCAACGGAATGATCGAGGAGATCAACGAAGAAAAGAAGAAACTTAAAGTAATGGTGAAGATCTTCGGACGGAAGACTCCGCTTGAACTGAGCTTCATGCAAGTAGAAAAAGAAATGTGAGGTTGTTCGCAACGGCACATCCAATACACGATGGGTGCATCGTGCATAGAAATGAAAAACCAGTCCGAGTCCACCTTAGGTGAACGTTAAACAGGACACAACAAACGAAGAATGAAAGAAGTATCGGGCCTCATTAAACTCCAGATCAAGGGAGGAGCGGCCAACCCATCACCACCGGTCGGACCAGCTCTTGGTGCCAAAGGGGTCAACATCATGGAATTCTGCAAGCAGTTCAATGCACGTACGCAGGACAAGGCAGGTAAAGTTCTTCCTGCAGTGATCACCGTTTACAGCGACAAGTCGTTCGACTTCGTGATCAAAACGCCACCAGCTGCGGTGCAGATCATCGATGCTGCCAAGATCAAAGGCGGTAGTGGTATTCCTCACAGTCAAAAAGTGGGAAGCGTTTCTTGGGATCAGGTGAAAGCCATTGCCGAGGACAAAATGCCAGACCTCAATTGCTTCTCTGTAGAAAGCGCCATGCGAATGGTAGCAGGAACTGCTCGTAGCATGGGTGTAACAGTAACAGGAGATCAACCATTCTAAACCCAGCACGCTATGGCACAGATGACCAAAAAGCGCAAAGCGGCGCTGGCGATGTACGACGCCACCAAGATCTACACGCTTGATGAGGCTACGGAGATCGTGAAGAAAGTAAGTAATACCAAATTCGATGGTACAGTGGATATTGCTGTTCGATTGGGCGTGGATCCAAAGAAGAGCACCGAAATGGTGCGGGGTACCGTGAGCTTGCCACATGGCACAGGTCGTGATGTCCGAGTACTTGTATTGGCTGATCCTGCGAAAGTGGAGGAAGCCGTTGCAGCTGGTGCTGACATGGCCGGTCTGGACGACTACGTTGAAAAGATCAAAGGCGGTTGGACCGATGTGGATGTGATCATTTGCACGCCGGCCGTTATGGCCAAAGTGGGTGCTTTGGGTCGTGTTCTCGGACCGCGTGGTCTTATGCCGAACCCGAAAACGGGTACTGTGACCATGGATGTGGCCAAAGCCGTGAAGGACGTCAAGGCCGGTAAGATCGACTTCAAAGTGGATAAAGCAGGTGTGATACATGCCGTTATAGGCAAGGCTTCATTCGACGCAGCCAAGTTGAGCGAGAACGCCAACGAGATCCTTCTTACCCTGGCCAAGCTGAAACCAAGCACAGCTAAGGGCGCATACATCAGAAGCATTAGCATTAGTAGTACAATGAGCCCAAGTGTGTTGGTTGATACCCGCACAGTTCAAGTGGCCTGATCCCAAAAAAGCGTACAAAAATGGCAACACGTACCGAAAAGAACCAAGCAATTGACATCTTGGTAGAAGAGATCAAGGGCACCAACGTGCTTTACTTGGCAGATACCTCCAGCATGAATGCGGAGGACACCAGCATCCTACGCCGCGCTTGTCACAAGCAAGGCATTAAACTGAAGGTGGTAAAGAATACGCTCCTGCGTAAAGCAATGGAGCAGATCGATGGCAAGGATTACAGTGAATTGATGCCTACGTTAGTGGGACAGACCTCTGTGATGTATGCTGAGAAGGGAAACGCTCCCGCAAAGCTCATTAAAAGCCTGCGTACCAAGGAGAAGACTAAGCCGGAATTGAAAAGTGCTTGGATCGATGAGGCAGTATTCATCGGAGACGAGAACCTGATCATGCTCACGACCTTGAAAGGCAAAGAAGAACTTATTGGCGATATCATCGCCATGCTACAAAGTCCTATGACAAATGTTATCAGCGGCCTTCAAGGAGGTGCTGGACATAAGATCGGTGCTTTGCTTAAGACACTCGAAGAAAGAGCAGCTTAAAAAGATCCGTAAAGGCATCCGCTATACGGCGGATGCCCCAACCAACAAGACTAAACGCGTTACGCACTTCCAACTCGAATTTCTCAAAATTGTAACAAAAACCAAAGATGGCAGACATCAAATCAATCGGCGACCAACTCGTTGGCCTAACAGTAAAAGAGGTTAGTGAACTCGCTCAATACCTGAAAGACGAATACAAGATCGAACCAGCAGCCGCGGCTGTTGCTGTAGCTGGCCCAGCGGCCGGTGGTGGCGAAGCTGCTATCGTGCAGACGAGCTTTGACGTTATCCTTAAGGCTAGCGGAGCTAACAAGCTTCAAGTAGTCAAACTGGTGAAAGAACTTACCGGTCTCGGATTGAAAGAGGCGAAAGACCTAGTGGACGGTGCCCCTAAGCCGCTGAAGGAAGGTGTATCCAAAGAGGATGCAGAAAGTCTGAAGCAGCAATTGACGGAAGCCGGAGCAGAAGTTGAGGTTAAGTAAGCCACAACAGCGCTCGCAGCACAGCAGCATGGAGAGGCCCCAAGGCGGGCCTTTCCGGCTGTCTCGTCTGTAGCCACTTAGTTGGCAACAATACACGATCCTGCATTTTGATCTTGACGCAGATGATCGTGCTCAGTTCTTAAGATCCTTCGGTCGCACTCCTTCCCCCCTACACGCACACATGGCTCAGGCGAAGACCAGTTCCAAGAAAAGCAAACGCATCGATTTCGGCTCAAGCCCTGCATCGATCCAATATCCCGATTTCCTTGATATTCAGCTGAAAAGCTTTGAGGAATTCTTCCAAATTGAAACACTTCCAGAGGCGCGCGTGAGCGAGGGCCTCTTTAAAGTATTCAGCGAGAACTTCCCCATTACGGATACCCGTAACCAGTTCGTGCTGGAATTCCTCGATTACTTCGTGGATCCGCCACGCTATAGCATCGATGAATGCATAGAGCGTGGGTTGACCTACAGCGTGCCGCTTAAGGCCAAGTTGAAATTGTATTGTACCGATCCGGAGCACGAGGATTTTGAGACCATTGTACAGGACGTGTACCTTGGACAGATCCCGTACATGACCCCTAAAGGATCGTTCGTAGTGAACGGTGCTGAGCGTGTGGTCGTGAGCCAGTTGCACCGTAGCCCTGGTGTGTTCTTCGGCCAAAGCCGCCACGCCAACGGAACTAAATTGTATTCTGCCCGTGTTATCCCGTTCAAGGGTTCATGGATCGAATTTGCGACCGATATCAACGGTGTGATGTATGCTTACATCGACCGTAAAAAGAAATTGCCCGTAACCACACTGTTACGTGCTATCGGTTACGAGAGTGATAAGGACATTCTGGAGATCTTTGACCTGGCTGACGAGATCAAGGTGACCAAAGCCAATATCAAAGACGCAGTGGGCCGTAAACTGGCTGCTCGCGTTCTAAAATCCTGGGTAGAGGATTTCGTGGATGAAGACACCGGTGAGGTGGTAAGCATCGAGCGTAACGAGGTGATGATCGACCGTGAGGTGGTCATTGAAGAGTCTCACGTTGATGAGATCGTGGAGAGTGGAGCTAAAACGATCATCCTGCACAAAGCTGGAGTGAATGCCGCAGACTATGCATTGATCTATAACACCTTACAAAAGGATACCTCGAATTCCGAGAAGGAAGCTGTAGAGGTGATCTACCGCCAATTGCGTAATGCGGAACCACCTGATCTGGAAACGGCTCGTGGTGTTATCGACAAGTTGTTCTTCAGTGAGCAGCGCTATGACCTTGGTGAGGTAGGTCGCTATAGGATAAACAAGAAGTTGGGCCTTGAAAGTGAACTGAGCGTGAGGGTGTTGACGAAGGAGGATATCATCTTCATCATCAAGTACCTGATCGAGTTGGTGAACGTCAAAGCTGATGTGGACGATATCGACCACTTGAGCAATCGTCGTGTACGTACCGTGGGTGAGCAATTGCACGCCCAATTCGGCGTTGGTCTGGCCCGTATGGCCCGTACCATCCGCGAGCGCATGAACGTGCGTGACAACGAGGTATTTACACCTACGGACCTGATCAATGCAAAGACCTTGAGCTCGGTGATCAACTCGTTCTTCGGAACGAACCAGTTGAGCCAGTTCATGGACCAAACGAACCCTCTAAGTGAGATCACTCACAAGCGCCGTATGTCGGCGCTTGGACCCGGTGGTCTAAGCCGTGAGCGTGCAGGTTTCGAAGTGCGTGACGTTCACTATACCCACTATGGTCGTTTATGTACCATTGAGACCCCTGAGGGACCGAACATTGGTCTGATCAGTTCACTGTGTGTTTATAGCAAGATCAATTCACTCGGCTTCATCGAGACACCTTACCGCTCGGTTAACGAGGGGAAAGTGGACCTGAAAGGTGATGTAACCTATCTCAGTGCCGAGGAAGAAGACAACAAGATGATCGCGCAGGCTAATGCGAAGATCAACGATAAGGGCGATTTCCAGACCGACCGTGTTAAAGCGCGGTTGATGGGCGACTTCCCAGTAGTGGAGCCGACCGAACTGCATCTGATGGACGTTGCTCCGAACCAGATCGCGTCCATTGCAGCTAGCTTGATCCCGTTCTTGGAGCACAATGACGCCAACCGTGCGTTGATGGGATCGAACATGATGCGCCAAGCCGTGCCTTTGTTGCGGCCGGAAGCGCCATTCGTTGGCACCGGACTAGAGGAATTGGTAGCTCGCGACAGCCGCGTTTTGCTCGTTGCTGAAGGTGAAGGCGTTGTGAAGTATGTTGACAGCGACCGGATCGTGATCGAGTACAAGCGTACGGACGATGAGCGTAACGTAAGCTTCGATGGTGACGAGAAAGAATACAAGCTCACCAAATTCTTGAAGACCAACCAAAGCACATGCATGAACCTTCGTCCGGTAGTTACCAAGGGCGAGAAGGTGAGTGCGGGCCATACCCTTTGCGAAGGATATGGAACTGAAGATGGCGAATTGGCGATCGGTCGTAACCTACAAGTGGCATTCATGCCATGGAAGGGCTACAACTTCGAGGATGCGATCGTGATCAGTGAGCGCGTGGCCAGTGAAGACATCTTCACCAGCATCCATATCGATGAGTACAGCATGGAGGTGCGCGATACGAAGCGTGGCCTAGAGGAATTGACCTCTGATATCCCGAACGTATCCGAAGAAGCAACCAAGGATCTGGACGAGAACGGTCTGATCCGTATTGGTGCTGAGATCGGTGAAGGTGATATCCTTATCGGTAAGATCACTCCGAAAGGAGAGACCGACCCAAGCCCAGAGGAGAAATTGCTCCGTGCGATCTTCGGTGATAAGGCCGGTGATGTGAAGGACGCGAGCTTGAAGGCTCCGCCAAGCATCAAAGGTGTTGTGATCGACAAAAAACTCTTCGCGCGTGCCGTGAAGGATAAAAAGTCCAAAGGCAGCGAGAAGGGTGTTCTTGAGCAGATCGATAAAGAATACGATAAGGAATTGGCCACGTTCAACAACCACATGGTTGAGAAGATGATGGTCCTTCTGGAAGGTATGAACAGCAATGGCGTGTTCAACAAATACAAAGAGGAACAGATCCGGAAGGGCGTGAAGTTCAGCGCAAAGGTTCTATCCAACGTGGACTTCATCACGGTGGATCCAACTGAATGGACCTCTGAGAAAAAGGTTAACGATCAAGTTCGTGAGCTGATCCACAACTACAATATTCGCCACGGCGATATCAGCGGTGTGTACAAGCGCAAGAAGTTCCAAGTGAGCATCGGCGATGAACTGCCAGCAGGTATCATCAAATTGGCGAAAGTCTATATTGCTGCGAAGCGTAAGCTTACCGTTGGTGATAAGATGGCAGGCCGCCACGGAAACAAAGGTATCGTTGCCAAGATCGTTCGCGATGCGGATATGCCTTACTTGGAGGATGGTACTCCGGTGGATATCGTTCTTAATCCATTGGGCGTACCTAGCCGTATGAACTTGGGGCAGATCTATGAGACCGTATTGGGCTGGGCCGGTAAGAAACTGGGTCGCAAGTATGCGACACCGATCTTCGATGGTGCCACTTTGGATCAGATCAATAAGGAAACGGACGAAGCAGGTGTTCCACGTAACGGTAAGACCTACCTATACGATGGTGGAACCGGTGTTCGTTTCGACCAACCAGCTACCGTGGGTGTGATCTACATGATCAAACTGGCACACATGGTGGATGACAAGATGCATGCTCGTTCCATTGGACCGTATAGCTTGATCACCCAGCAGCCGCTCGGTGGTAAGGCACAGTTCGGTGGACAGCGCTTCGGTGAGATGGAGGTGTGGGCATTGGAGGCATTCGGTGCCGCTAATATCCTGCAAGAGATCCTGACCGTTAAGAGTGATGATGTCTTGGGACGTGCAAAGGCCTACGAGGCTATTGTGAAGGGAGAACCCCTTCCGACCCCTGGAATTCCGGAATCCTTCAACGTTCTGCTCCACGAACTGCGTGGATTGGGATTGAATGTTTCATTGGAGTAAGCCATTGGTTAAGAGCAACTTTACTAAGAACGCAAGCAAGTAACGCGACAACATGAAGAAGGAAGTAAAGCTCAACAGCAACTTCAATAAGATCGTTATCAGTCTGGCCAGCCCCGAGCAGATCCTCGAGCGCAGCCATGGCGAAGTGATCAAGCCGGAAACCATCAATTACCGCACCTATAAGCCGGAGCGTGATGGACTTTTCTGCGAGCGCATCTTCGGTCCTGTTAAGGATTTCGAATGCCATTGCGGTAAATACAAGCGGATCCGTTACAAAGGGATCGTTTGCGACCGTTGCGGTGTTGAAGTGACCGAGAAAAAAGTACGTCGTGAGCGTATGGGACACATCCAATTGGTTGTGCCCGTGGCTCATATCTGGTATTTCCGCAGCTTACCGAATAAGATCGGTTATCTATTGGGCCTACCTACCAAGAAGTTGGACCAAGTGATCTACTATGAGCGTTATGTAGTGATCCAAGCAGGTCCGGCCATGAACAAAGAGGGTGAAGCACTTCAGTACCTCGACTTCCTCACCGAAGAAGAGTACTTGGATACCCTTGATGTGCTAGGCAAGGAGAATCAGTATCTGGACGATACGGATCCCAACAAGTTCATCGCTAAAATGGGCGCTGAATCCTTGTATGATCTGTTGAAGCGTTTGGACCTTGATGGTTTGAGCTACGACCTGCGCCATAAGGCCAACACGGAGACAAGCCAGCAGCGTAAGACCGAGGCGTTGAAGCGATTGAACGTTGTTGAGGCTTTCCGTGATGCGAATACGCGCATGGAGAACAAGCCCGAGTGGATGATCGTGAAGGTGGTGCCTGTTATTCCGCCTGAGCTTCGCCCATTGGTACCATTGGATGGTGGCCGTTTCGCTACTTCTGACCTCAACGATCTATACCGTCGAGTGATCATCCGTAACAACCGCTTGAAGCGTTTGGTGGAGATCAAGGCGCCGGAAGTGATACTGCGTAACGAAAAGCGTATGTTGCAGGAAGCTGTGGACAGCCTCTTTGATAACAGCCGTAAAAGCAGTGCCGTAAAGAGCGAAAGCAATCGTCCATTGAAATCCTTGAGCGATTCGCTGAAAGGAAAGCAAGGTCGTTTCCGCCAGAACTTGCTCGGTAAGCGTGTTGATTATAGCGCACGTTCCGTGATCGTTGTTGGTCCTGAACTGAAATTGCACGAGTGTGGTTTGCCGAAGGATATGGCAGCTGAGCTCTTCAAACCGTTCATTATCCGCAAATTGATCGAGCGTGGCATCGTGAAAACGGTGAAGAGCGCGAAGAAGATCGTAGATAAGAAGGAACCCGTTGTTTGGGATATCCTCGAAAGCGTATTGTGGGGACACCCGGTTCTATTGAACCGTGCTCCTACGCTTCACCGTCTAGGTATCCAGGCTTTCCAACCTAAATTGATCGAGGGTAAGGCTATCCAATTGCACCCGCTCGTTTGTACAGCATTCAACGCTGACTTCGACGGTGACCAAATGGCTGTTCACGTGCCATTGGGCAACGCCGCAATTCTAGAAGCTCAGCTTCTTATGCTGGCCAGCCACAATATCTTGAACCCTGCTAATGGAGCGCCGATCGCGGTACCTAGCCAGGACATGGTGTTGGGCCTGTACTACATCACCAAAGGCCGCGTTACCGACGAGGAACGCACCATGAAAGGCGAAGGACGTACGTTCTACAGCCCGGAAGAGGTGATCATCGCCTATAACGAGAAACAACTCGATCTGCACACGCACATTAAACTGCGTTGGGTTGATTTCCACGGTAAATCTGCGATCATTGACACGACTTGCGGCCGTACCATCTTCAATGAAGTGGTACCGAAGGAAGTTGGTTTCATCAATGACGTATTGACCAAAAAAGCGTTGCGTGACATCATTGGTAAGGTCGTTAAGGAGACCGGAACTGCACGCGCTGCTCAGTTCTTGGATGATATTAAGGACCTCGGGTTCATGAGTGCATTCCATGGCGGACTTAGCTTCAACTTGGATGACGTTGTCGTTCCAGCTGAAAAAGAGAAGCTGGTTAATGCTGCACAGGCCGAGGTGGATGAGGTTACCGGTAATTACAACATGGGTCTCATCACCAACAACGAGCGTTATAACCAAACGATCGATATTTGGACACACACCAACAGTAAGGTGACCTATACTTTGATGGAGCGCATCAAAAAGGACCGTCAAGGGTTCAATTCCATCTATATGATGATGGATTCCGGTGCGCGTGGTTCCAAAGAGCAGATCCGTCAGCTAAGTGGTATGCGTGGTCTTATGGCCAAGCCGCAGAAGAGTGGCGCTGGTGGCGGTCAGGACATTATCGAGAACCCGATCCTCTCCAACTTTAAGGAAGGATTGTCCATTCTCGAGTACTTCATCTCTACCCACGGTGCACGTAAAGGTCTTGCCGATACGGCTCTAAAGACCGCTGACGCTGGTTACTTGACCCGTCGTCTTGTTGACGTTGCACAGGATGTGATCATCACGAATGATGATTGCGGTACACTTCGTGGACTTCTGGCTTCTGCACTGCGTAAGAACGAGGATATCGTTGAGTCGTTGTATGATCGTATTCTCGGTCGTAACTCAGTACACGATGTGCATCACCCACAGACTGGCGAACTAATGGTGGCTAGTGGGGAGAACATTGACGAGGATATCGCAGCCGCGATCGCGAACAGCCCGATCGAAGAAGTGGAGATCCGAAGTGTATTGACCTGTGAGCAGAAGAAAGGTGTATGCGCCAAATGCTATGGTCGCAACCTTGCTACTGGCCGATTCGTCCAAATGGGCGAGGCAGTTGGTGTAATTGCCGCACAATCCATTGGTGAGCCTGGTACCCAGCTTACACTGCGTACGTTCCACGTAGGTGGTGTGGCCGGTAAGATCACAGAGGAAAGTGAGATCCGTGCCAAGTATGATGGTGTATTGGAGATCGAGGAATTGCGCACGGTCAGTAAGAAAGACCGCAAAGGAGAAGATGCCGAAGTAGTGATCAGCCGTAGTGCGGAAATGCGCATAGTGGATAGCAATACAGGTATCGTATTGACCACCAGCAATATCCCATACGGCGCGTTCATCTATATGAAAGGTGGTAAAAAAGTGAAGAAAGGCGACCTGATCTGTATATGGGATGCGTACAATGCTGTGATCATCTCCGAATTCAGTGGTAAGCTTGACTTCGAGAGCATTGAAGAAAATGCGACCTACCGTGAAGAGATCGATGAACAGACCGGATTCGCTGAGAAGGTGATCGTTGAAAGCCGCGACAAGAAAAAGAACCCGACCATCCGCATTATGGACGGTAAAGGCAAAGAAGAGCTGAAGAGCTATAGCTTGCCGGTTGGTGCACACATCGTAGTTAGTGAGGGTCAAAAGATCGAAGCCGGTGACATTCTGGTGAAGATCCCACGTAGCTCCGGCAAGGGTGGTGATATTACCGGTGGTCTACCGCGTGTTACCGAATTGTTCGAGGCACGTAACCCAAGCAATCCTGCTGTTGTGAGCGAAATCGATGGTATCATCTCCTACGGAAAGATCAAACGCGGTAACCGCGAGATCATTGTGGAAAGCCGCACCGGCGAGCAGAAGAACTATCTGGTGCCTTTGAGCAAGCACATCCTGGTACAGGAGAACGACTTCATCAAAGCAGGTCAGCCGCTTAGCGATGGTTCCACCGCGCCTGGCGATATCCTGGATATCCAAGGACCTACCAAGGTTCAGGAGTACTTGGTGAACGAGGTGCAAGAGGTTTACCGTATGCAAGGTGTAAAGATCAACGACAAACACTTTGAAGTGATCGTACGCCAGATGATGCGTAAGGTGGAGATCGAGGATCCCGGAGATACCAAGTTCTTGGAGAAGCAAAGCGTGAACAAGACCGAATTCATGGAGGAGAACGATCAGATCTTCGATATGATGGTGGTTACAGATGCTGGAGAAAGCGAGTCATTGCGCGTTGGTCAGTTATTGACCTTGCGTAAGTTCCGCGACGAGAACAGCGTACTGAAGCGTAAGGACTCGAAGTTAGCTGAAGCCCGTCAGGCACAACCTGCTACGGCTCGTACCATGCTACAAGGTATTACGCGTGCTTCATTGCAGACCGAAAGCTTCATCTCGGCAGCTTCCTTCCAGGAAACGACCAAGGTGTTGAACGAGGCAGCTGTGAACGCGAAGGAAGACCACTTGAACGGCCTGAAGGAGAATGTGATCGTTGGTCACCTGATCCCTGCTGGAACCGGAGTGCGCGCTTACCAGAAGAACATTGTTGCGAATAAGGACGAATACCAGCGTATGCTAGCCTCTAAATTAGAGGCACAAGAGATCGAAGAATGATCTTGCGAACAGTAAGTTGCATTTGAACTAGCGGCAAGCTGATCCACTACCGGGTCGCTTGCCGTTTTTCATTCGACACAATTAGACCAATAAGCCTACATAAACTACAGACCATGGCCGACGAGAAAGAACAACCACGTCAGAACCAATTGAACATTGAGATCAGCGAAGAGATCGCTGATGGCATTTATAGTAACCTGGCCATCATTACGCACAGTAATTCGGAATTCGTTCTGGATTTTGTGCGTGTTATGCCCGGTGTACCCAAAGCCAAAGTGAAGTGTCGTGTACTTCTAACTCCGCAACACGCCAAACGCCTTATGCGTGCCCTAGCAGATAACGTACAGAAGTATGAAGGCGTTCATGGACCTATCCGCGAAAGCGAAGCCACCGAGATCCCGATGAGCTTCGGAGGGCCTACGGCGCAAGCGTAAGTGACCCTATTAAAAATTTTAAAAGCCCCGGCGTATTGCTGGGGCTTTTTTTGTGGGTTCGGTTGGGTCATTGCACTGGGTGGACGGAGTGGACATGGTGCCTTGCTTAGGCACCATGTTAACTCCGTCTAATTGAGTCTAGGGTTGAAAGCCAAGACCATTTATTGCAAGTGAAACTTGCATACTTGATCTTGCTTGTTACAATTAGAGCGAAAGTGTGTCAAGCATTGCTGCGTATTGGCCAAAATTTAAAGGACCCAATACGTTGGAGGTGAGAACGCTATCGTAATACGTTTGAGACATGGATCCTTGATAGTACGCCTTGATATCACGATCGGTATTAATGACCCAATATGACTTTGTTCCAGTGATTACATTCAAACTAGTAGCTACCAAGTAGTGCCCGCGAATTGAGGTGTCAATTACCTTTCCAGGAACAACCTCAGCGCCAGTACCGCGATACTCCTCACGGCCATTGTATACAATACAACTTTGTGGCCCTGCCTCAAAGAAGTAATAGGCACCGATCAGATGTTTGTCATCAGATAAATAATTTTGACCGTTACAGGCATGTAAGATCATAGCGAACGCTAGATATATTAAGGTTTTCATCAATTCTTCGATAGTTCGTAAGTCACGATCAAGGCACAACTTAAGCTGGTTTTGAATACTACCCCCTCAGAACCGAATAGCCTTCATCCTATCCGCAACACCCTCATCCGCACAGACTTCCAACAACCGCCGATCAAAGTGTTCAATGTATCCTTCCTTGGCATATCCATGGTTGATCAAATGCAGGTCCAGCATCAGTTCATCCAACAGATCCCACAACGCTGCATCCGGTCGGTCCTCGGTCTGCAGCTTTTCCAGTTCACCGGACACACTTTCGTATTGGTCCAAGAGCAGATGTGTGATAAGGCCACTCATTCCTGTGCTTTCTGATTGAATAGGATGTAGCCGAAATTGAGGCTCCAGACCCACGGTTGCGTTAAGCCATCAATGTAACTGGTATTGAACCAGACCGGTCCTAATGGACTTTGGTAGATCAGCGACCCTGATCCCATGTAATACCGCTTGTCGAACCCTAGACCTGTTATAGCACTGCCGTCTGTTTGTTGGATCAGGGGCTCATAGGGTTGGAAAACGAACCCTTCCAAACGCAGATCGAAGCGATTCTTTGCAACGGCAACGATCAGGCGGGCTCCACCTGCGACGAACTTGGTAGAACGGAATTCAGGGATGAAATAGGTATGGCTTTCCGGCGTAGGGCGGAATGCTGGGCTGCGGATAATGCTCTCCGTATAATTCTCGAAATTGGGCATACTGCTGAATACGCCTTCAGCCAATAGACCGAATTTGAATATGCCCCTTGGCAGGAAATACTTGTCCAACGTGATCTTGGCGACTATCCAATCATGGTTGTAATGGTGGTCCATCAAGTTCTCTGCACGCGTAGAACCAAGGTCCGTGGTTTCGTGACCGGTAACCACCCGGATCGATCCAGCAAGCGACTCACCTGCATTGGCATGTTGTTTCCGGTTAAGTGTGTTCCGTTCGATCAACAGTCCCGACGTAAAGTGACTGAAATAGGAGACATCTGCAGTATCCTGTCCACTGAACTCTGCCGTTTGGTAGTAATTATCCTTCGTCTCCACGATCTTTGCATCCAGCCGTAAGAGTCCTTTATTGCCCAATCCCATTCCTACGTTGATGCCACCCCAGGTCTCTCGGTTCACTACGAAGCTTGGCCTCACTTCATCAAAGAACGTGGTGAAACTTCGGAAATAATCCCAGCGGTGGATCGTGAATGCCGGTTCTATGTAAAGCGGTGATGCTGTGGAAAGGTCCATCCGAAGTTTTGCCTGACCGGCTATATAGTACTTGCCGAAGTATGAATTCGCTTCGATCCGAGCCGAGGTTGAACCGAACAGATTATAGCGAAGACCCACCATTCCCGTATTGATCGGACGTGATGAGAACATTCCGCCGAACTTGACCTCAAGGTCTTTTTCCGCCTTCGCTTTAAGTTCCAACCGGAAGTTGTTTGCCATATGGTCATATGTGGCCTTGGGAAAGAATGAAGCTATATTCCTATCGGCGACCAAACGGAAGTACGTCGGTTTCAGTTGATCCATTGACATTAATTTATCACGGCGTGACAAGGTCTTTGCCACATACCGCTTTTGCGACTTCGTCAAACCTTGGATCACTACGTCGCCGAATTCCATTTTTGGCATGCGTGCACGGAACGCTTCACGGCGGGCTTCCAAATCTGCACGGGGCATTCTACGGATCGTTCGAGCAAGTATCTCCGGCATTTGCGCCATCGCCGCATCATACCCATCTTTTATTGCAATGGATGGGTTGCTGAAATCGAACAGGGTGGTGGTGGTCAGGGGTTCAATGATCACCCCATTCTCACAGATCACCGTGTAGTTCGTGTGTTCCTGCATCATGGCACGCAGCTGGCTCAACAGGTCATCTTCGGTGGGTGGTGGCGCGTTGTAGGATACGTTACTGCCAATGATGAAGTCCGGCAGAAAATCATTATACATCACATCGCTCGGGAAGTTGTTATACAGGCCGCCGTCCATCATTAAATGCCCATTCACACTGATGGGTTTGAAATAGAACGGGTAGGACATACTTGCCCGAATGCACTCTGCCAGATTTCCTCTGCTGAATGTTACCGAGGTTTGATCTGTGAGGTCCGAGGCCACGCAGCGGAACGGTACGAACAGGCTATCCATGTTCTCCCGCGCAACTGCGGATGCCGGCCCGAAGGTTCGCATTTGCTCAAAATCCAATAAGGCAGGCTTGCGCAGATTAGTGGGCAAACTGGTTTGAATAGTGGTATCCAGATCCAACTTTACACTGATCAATGATGCATCGGGAGCATCTTGTTTGAAGTAGTATTGATAGCGCTTCTCAATTCCACCATCGGCCATGATCTTATATAGGTCGGTATTGAAAAGTGAGTCGATCTCCCATGGTGAATAACCTGCTGCGTACATGCCGCCGATCAAGGCCCCCATGCTGCTTCCAGTAATGAAATCGATCGGAATGTCATTCTCCTCCAACGCTTGCATCACGCCGATGTGCGTAAGGCCTACAGCTCCGCCTCCGCTTAGGACCATACCCACTTTCTGCCCATGGATCTGAGTGAAAATGATGAGGAATAGAATTGAAAGTAACGAACGTTCCATACGAGGAACGCAAAAGTAGGGCCGCTAGCGCGGACCGCACAGCCGATCAACCGCGCAACAGGCCGTTCAAGTATTCTACAGTATCAAGAAGTCTGGAGCCATACCAACTGAAGAACTCGCCATCTACCAGTTTCACTGGCGTTCCAGGACAAGTCTCGTGCAGTTCCTCAATGTGTTTTTCGTTGAAAGGATACGGTTCTGAAGAGAGTAGGATCAGGTCCGGTGCAGCTTCTTCCAACTCTTTGGCGGTGATCACCGGATACCGCGCATCGTCGCTGTCAAAGACATTGATCATTCCACATCGCTCTAAAAGGTCGTTGATGAATGTACCGTGACCAGCCGCCATGTACGGTTCGCGCCAGATCAAGTAGGCCACCGTTGCAGGTGGGTCCAAGGGTTGAAGTGTTGAGAACCGCTCAGCTATTTGGTTGCGAAGCGCTTCGGCTTTCGCGCTCGTTCCGGTTATTGCACCGACTTTCAGGATCATGTCCAGTGCGCTGGGTAGATCGCGAACATCGCTTATCCAGATAGGGAATTCCTTCGCTAAGGATTCAATCTCAGCTTTCAGGTTTTCTTCTTTGTTTGCGATGATAAGATCCGGTGCTAACTCCTGGATCTTCTTAAGGTCCAATTTTTTTGTGCCGCCAACACGTGGCTTGGTTCTGAACCACGTTTCCGGATGCACACAGAATTTGGTAATGCCGACCACGCGTTTTCCCAATCCAAGGTCATACAACAATTCGGTCTGGGAAGGGACTAGGGAGATGATGCGTTGGGGCAGGTCGGGCATTTGAATGTTGCGCCCTATTTGATCCGTATGGATTCCCATGCTAGTGCTGGATCAGAAGGTCAGATATCAGGTACTTGGATCCATCTTGATCTATCATAACGATCAGCGTCATCAGCGTTCAATTCTTCGACTAAGCAGGCGCTAAATTATCTGATCGTCTGATGGTCTGATCGCCTACTTCAACTTCCCAATAATATCCTGCTTCGTAATGATACCGTACCCATCTTTCAGTTTCACCAGGACCGCTGGATTCCCGTTGCCCAATTTGCCGGTGACTTCTTCCAACGTGGCTTCCACCCCAACAATAGGTAATGGAGCGCCCATTACCACACTAACTTTTTGGTGACGTACTTCAGCATCTTCCAAAATGGCATCGAACAACCGCGCATCGGTTATGGTTCCTACTGGTTTGCCATTTTCGAATACGGGGATCTGGTCGATGTTGTGGCTTCTCATCTTGTCGATCGCGTTCAGCACGGGTTCATCTGCTTCCACACTTAACAATGCAACTTCCTTGCCTTTGATCAGATCACCGGCTTTGGGTTTTTCCTCGACAAGGAATCCACGTTCCCGCATCCAATCATCATTGAACATCTTGCCTAGATAGCGCGTGCCATGGTCATGGAAAATGACAACGACAACATCATCCTTTTTGAACCGGGCATTCATTTGGAGCAAGCCTGCAATAGCCGCGCCAGCACTGTTGCCAACGAAAATGCCTTCGTCCTTTACGATCTTGCGGGTGTAGATGGCAGCATCGCGATCCGTAACCTTTTCGAAGTGGTCTATCATTTCCATCTTCACGTTCTCCGGCACAAAATCCTCGCCTATGCCTTCCGTGATGTAAGGGTAGATCTCATTCTTATCGAATTCGCCCGTCTCCTTCAACTTAGTGAATACGGATCCGTAGGTGTCAATTCCAAGCAACTGGATGTTCGGGTTCTTCTCCTTCAGGTAACGGCCAGTTCCGCAGATCGTACCACCGGTGCCTACGCCAACCACCAAATGCGTGATCTTGCCATCGGTCTGGTCCCAGATCTCTGGGCCGGTGCTTTCGTAATGTGCATCGCTGTTGCTGAGGTTATCGTATTGGTTGGCCTTCCAGCTGTTGGGCGTTTCATTCACCAACCGTGAACTAACACTGTAATACGACCGCGGATCTTCGGGGTCAACGTTCGTAGGGCATACGATCACTTCCGCACCGAAGGCACGCAATGCATCCACTTTTTCTTTGCTCTGCTTATCAGTGGTGGTAAAGATGCACTTGTAGCCTTTAATGATCGCGGCTATCGCTAAGCCCATACCAGTGTTACCACTGGTGCCTTCGATGATAGTTCCACCAGGTTTCAATGCGCCGGACTTCTCGGCATCCTCGATCATCTTCAACGCCATACGATCCTTTATGCTGTTACCCGGATTGAAGGTTTCCACTTTGGCCAATACCGTACAGGGTAGGTCCTTGGTGATCTTGTTCAGCTTTACCATTGGGGTATTGCCGATGGTGGTGAGGATATTCTCGTGGATCTTCATTGGATCGATGTTCGTGTGATGCTCTTTCTGCAAGGGTCGCGAAGGTAAAAGGTAATACTCGGTACGCTATACCATGTACCATTTACCAACAAGTCAATCAAACCGAATGGCTTTCGCGGGCGCAATGCGGCTTACCAACATGCTGGGTAGGATCAAGGCCAGAACACAAACAGCAAGCGTACCAAAATTCAGTAGGACGATCGGCCAAAAGTGCAGCGTTACTGGAACCGCATCCACGTAGTAACTTTCAACGGGTAATGTGATCACCCCGAATTTCTGTTGGATCAGGCACGCAGTGATCCCTAGAATATCCCCTAGAATAATGCCGATGCCAAGTATGTAGGCCGCGTCGATCAAAAAGATACTACGGATAGTGTCATTGCTGCTACCTAGGGCCTTCAATACACCGATCATAGTGGTCCGCTCCAAGATAATGATCAACAAAGAACTGGTCATGTTGATGATTGCTACGATGATCATGAGCACGATTACCACGAGCACATTGGTATCCAATAATTCCAGCCAGGCGAAGATCTCCGGGAAACGGTCACGAACACTCAAGGATCGTAAGCCAAGTTCCAAGTGGTCGCGGTAAATTTTCGCGTCCATTTCCTCCAGATCACTGAATTCTTCCAGCTCTATTTCAAAGCCTCCCGCGTATTTATTGTTGCTACCACCACTTCCGCCACGTTCCGTAACAAGGGCTTTCGTAGGTGTATCAATTGATCGTAGTATGCGCACCCAAGCCGTATCAGGTATAGTGCCGTCGGCGTCGCGAACTACAAGGGTAAGTGTTGTGTCTCCGGCAAGAGGGATCTCCACCCAATGCGGGCCCCTTCCTCTCAGTGTTGTTCCAAGCCAGTCGTAGGTGTAGTTCCGGTCACCACCAAAAGCCAGCCCCTCAACGGATATGCCGTGCTCGGTCAGTTCATCATCAACGCGGATCTCGGCTTGTAGACCCCATTGTGAAAAGCGTTGCAGATGATCAATGTCCACATATACTAACTGATGGTCCAATTGTTCAAGTCCTGTTTCGTATAGGCCACTTACCCGGAATTTCCGCGGTCGTATATCATCTATTGCTTTTACCAGATAGACCGTTATCGTATCATTCGTCCCGATCTGCAGGCGATTGCTGAGGTAGCGGGATAGCAGGAGGTCAATGGGGCGCGAAGTATCGCCTATAGTAGGTAGCTGACCGTCCACTAAGTGTTTGCCTAGAAAAGTCCAGTCGTGGTCTGCCCCAACGCCTTTAACTACCACGCCTTGTATGTCCTGCTCTGTTTCAATGATCCCCGGTTTAGTGGCATAGATCTGGATGTGCTTCACCCCAGGAAGCGTATCCAGACTGGGATAGAAATTTTGAGCGATCGCTATGCGCGGGGTTTCCTTGGGGTCATTCTGGCGGATGGCATTGATCTGCAAATGACTTCCAGCACCGGTTACCTTCGCACGCACTTCACGTTGAAACCCCGTGGTAACACCCACTGTAATGATCATGACCGCCATACCCAACACGATACCGACCATTGCAATGGCAACGATAGGACGCGATAATCGAGCGGTGCGAGCCGTGTCGTCCGATCGTAGAATGCGGCTTGCGATGAAATGCGGAAAACTCACGTTGGGCAATGCTGCTAGGCAGTTCGCGAAGATAGCTTGCGTACTCTTGTTCGTTGCACCTTCATGTGGACAGGTCGTTCAGGATAATGCCATATTGCTGCCACAGAAAGCAAAAAGCGTACGAGTTGGCGCAGAACGCACCGGTGAATATCTAACTCAACTGACCGGAAAACGTGTGGCCGTAGTAACCAACCAGACCGGGTTGATCGGTAAGACCCACTTGGTCGATTCCTTGCTTGCGTTGAAGGTGAACGTGGTGAAAGTATTTGCTCCTGAACACGGTTTCCGAGGTGAGGCGGATGCTGGCGAACATGTCAAGGATCAAAAGGATGAGCGTACTGGTCTGCCCTTGGTCAGCCTTTACGGAAACAACAAAAAGCCAAGTGCCGAACAACTTGCCGATGTGGATCTGATCGTATTCGATATCCAGGATGTGGGAGTGCGTTTCTACACCTATCTCAGCACCTTGCATTATGTCATGGAGGCTGCAGCAGAGCAAAAGAAGAAGCTGATCATTCTCGATCGCCCTGACCCCAATGGCTTTTATGTGGATGGCCCGCTGCTGGAAATGCAGAACAAGAGCTTCGTCGGTATGCACCCGGTGCCCATTGTACACGGAATGACAGTGGGGGAGTACGCCCAGATGATCAACGGAGAAGGTTGGTTGAAGAATGCTGTGAAATGTGACCTGGTCGTGATCCCTTGCGAGGGGTATGATCACAACACGATCTACGACCTACCTGTACGTCCATCTCCGAATTTGCCGAATATGGCGGCTGTGTACCTATATCCATCGTTAGGTCTTTTTGAAGGGACCATAGTGAGTGTTGGACGCGGTACCGAAAGACCATTCCAGTGCATTGGTTTTCCTGGTTGTAAGATGGGTTCATATCAATTTACACCTGTTTCCATGCCAGGGGCCAAGGAGCCACCACATATGGGCAAAGTGTGTACAGGTCTCGATCTGGAAGAGTATGGAAGCTTCCAAAGCCGCATGGATCGTAAGCTTCGGCTGAATTGGTTGATCGGCATGTATGAAGCATCCCCATATGGAGAAGGATTGTTCACACCGTTCTTCGATAAGCTCGTTGGCACCGCCAAAGTGCGCGAAGCGATCGTTGCCGGTAAGAGTGAAGAAGAGATCCGGGCAACGTGGAAGGATGGGTTGGATGGATTCATGAAGATCAGAGGGAAATACCTTCTTTATACTGATTTTGATAACTAGAGCCTTGGTAGGTATGGCGTGTCCGGCGCGCTTATGTCTGGATCGGCCTTAGGTTCCCTTCCTGGATCATTACTTTCAGTCGCAGCGGGCCTGGTATAATGTCCGGTGGATCCTTTGTTTTATTCATCTGCTGAATTTTCCGTTCCGTCGGATCGCTGTTGGAGAACCCAAACCATTCTGGTCCATCCGCGTAACACGGAGCATGAAGTATGCTGCTCTTTTCCTTTTCATCACCTGTGGTTTGATCTCTTCCGCTCAATATTATGATGCTCCGACTTCGGTTGATGAGCACTATGTGATCGGCGATGGCGGTGCAGAACCTCTAGCTGATCTTGAACGCTACGAACGTCTCAATAAAAGCTTGGGCGGTGATTCCATCCGCCTTTGCGATGGCCAACCTTGCATTGGTTGGGTTGAAGATGCCTATGCAGATGGCACGCTTAAGCACAAAGGGTATTACGATGGCGGTGAACTGGTGTTGTATAAGAAGGGTTAATGGACAAAACGAATGGTAAAACCTTCTGAAAGTCCTGCCTGGCTTAGGTTAGAGGCCTTTCAAAGGTCATGAACCAAAAAAGTGCTCTTTGTGTGGTGGTCCAGTTATTAACAAATACGGCCAGGTTCGGGGTAAGCAACGGTACCGTTGCCGCACTTGTGGTAAGCAATTTTTAGGCGGCCAAACAAAGCAGCCCGAAGAACTATGGTTTGAGTATCAAGCTGGCAAACAGACTTACAGGCAGTTGGCTCTCAAGTATGGTTGTTCTATTCGGACCATACAGCGGACGTTGGACAAATACACAGGCACTGAAGCCAAGGCTGTTCTGCCATCTTCAGCCGTGGTTTTAATGGATACGACCTACTTCGGGAGAACCTTCGGTGTAATGGTGTTCAGGGATGCAACTACAGGCACAGTCCTGTATAGGAAATACGTAAAACATGAGACCAACCAGCTTTATGCGGATGGTCTGAAATTCCTTCGTGGACAAGGCGTGGAGATAAGCGCCGTTGTTTGTGATGGCCGACGAGGCCTGTTGCAACTCTGCAGAGGAATCCCGGTGCAAATGTGCCAATTTCATCAAGTAGCGATCATTACCCGCTATCTCACTAGAAAGCCCAAGTTGCCAGCAGCCATTGAGCTGCGCCAATTGACACAGATGCTGAAGAAGACCGATAAGGAAAGCTTCACTGGGGGTCTACAACTATGGCATACCAAATGGAAGGCCTTCCTCGCTGAACGAACTGTGGAATCAACCACCGGCAAGTCACGTTATACGCACGGTCGCCTGCGGAGCGCACACCGGAGCCTATCGTGCAATCTGCCTTGGTTGTTCACTTGGTACGACTATCCTGAACTGGATATTCCCAACACCACCAATGCAATAGATGGCTACTTCGCAGACCTGAAGAACAAGCTTCGCAATCCTAATGGCCTCTCCTTGACTCCGGAAACAAAAATTTATCGATGAGTTTTTGAAGGCATGCGGACCTCGCGATGGGAACGGTTGATCCGAAGGTTCCGTTCCCATCCGATCATCGCTCAGTCATCAGGTTTATCTCTGGCAGGTTGCTCTCAGCAGAGCCTACTTCCGTTTCGCCAGACACCCAAAGATCAGAATCGCAATTAGGTTCTCCAACAACGGTTGATAACTCGCCATTCGTTTTGTCCATTAGAGACAAACGTCTCCCAAAAGCCATTCGTTTTGTCTATTACACCTATAAGAACTATTACCAGAATGGCGCTTTGGAGCGCGACTTTAAACAGTTGGATGCGTTGAAGAGTGTAATGCGCGCTTATCATGATAATGGTAATCTCCGATCCGAAGCACGCTATGCTGAGGGTGCATCCTACGAGTACACCGACTATTACGTGGATGGAAAAATGCGTTACCAGGAAGTGAAACACCGTAAGCAGCCCTATTACATTACGATGAACCTATTCGCAGGTGATGGAAACCCTATCAGTAAGTTACAGTTGGTGGATAAAAAGAAGATCGAATTCACCCAGCAGGAGTTCCATCCAGGTGGCGCATTAAAGTGTGAAGGCCGAGCCCGTTACGATCAGGCCCGCATGGATACACAGCGCATTGGCACATGGAACTATTTCGATACAGCCGGTGGAGTGGTGAAGGAAGAGGACTACGACGGTGGGAAATTGGCTACGGTCCGCTAGGATATTAAGTGCGCTTCCATCGAAAGAGGTTCATACCATTAATGGTCCGTATGTAAGCTCCAATAGGTTCTGAATTATATTCTGACGTTCGGTTCGATCGAGGTCATTTCATTTGTGCAGGTCAAGCGCTATCCGACTACGATGATCATCGTAAATTTGGGGACACGAATATTTGGACCTAGCGTAAAATGGAAGATAAAGGAAAATTAAGTGATGTGAACGGAGCAGGTAAATGTCCTTTCATGGGTGGAGCCCTTAACCAGACCGCAGGTGGAGGAGCCTCTGATCGTGATTGGTGGCCGGATCAACTAAAATTGAATATCCTCCGCCAGAATTCTACGTTGTCCGATCCTATGGATGATTCGTTCAACTATGCGAATGAATTCAAGAGCCTCGATCTAAAGGCTGTTAAGAAGGATCTCTACGCGCTTATGACCGATTCGCAACCATGGTGGCCAGCAGATTACGGTCATTACGGGCCATTGTTCATTCGTATGGCTTGGCACAGTGCGGGTACATATCGCATTTCTGATGGTCGTGGCGGTGCAGGTTTCGGAACACAACGCTTTACGCCCCTGAACAGTTGGCCAGATAACGTGAATCTGGATAAAGCACGCTTACTGCTTTGGCCGATCAAACAGAAATATGGGAAGAAGATCTCGTGGGCTGACCTAATGATCCTTGCCGGTAATTGCGCATTGGAATCCATGGGATTTGAGACCTTTGGATTTGCCGGTGGAAGGGCTGATGTTTGGGAGCCGAGCCAGGATATTTATTGGGGTCCGGAGACCGAATGGCTCGGAGATAAACGTTACGCTGGTGATCGCGAACTCGAGAACCCGCTAGGTGCGGTGCAAATGGGTTTGATCTATGTGAATCCGGAAGGACCGAACGGAAATCCAGATCCTCTCGCCTCAGCGCGCGACATCAAGGAGACCTTCGGGCGTATGGCCATGAATGATGAAGAAACGGTTGCATTGATCGCCGGAGGACATACATTCGGAAAAGCACACGGAGCTGCTGACCCAGGTAAATATATAGGGCCTGAACCAGCTGGTGCAGGTATTGAAATGCAAGGTCTTGGGTGGCAGAATAGCTTTGGCAGTGGTGCTGGTATAGATACCATTTCCAGTGGTGTCGAAGGTGCTTGGACAACAGACCCGATCAAGTGGGACAATGGCTATTTCGATGTGCTGCTAGGATACGATTGGGTCTTAACAAAGAGCCCAGCCGGTGCACATCAATGGACACCGAAGAATGCCGAAGCAAAGGGAACTGTGCCGGATGCGCATGATCCACAATTGCGCCACGCGCCCATGATGACCACTGCGGACATGGCATTGAAATTGGATCCCGACTACGCTCCGATCTCAAAGCGGTTCCACGAGAACCCGGATCAATTCGCTGAGGCTTTTGCACAAGCATGGTATAAGTTGACGCACCGTGATATGGGACCCAAGGAACGTTACCTCGGACCTGAAGTTCCTTCCGGTGAGTTGATCTGGCAGGATCCGATCCCTGCAGTGGAACACGCACTTATCGATGCAGCGGACGCAGCTATGCTGAAGAAGAATATCATGGGATCTGGCTTGTCCTTATCGCAATTGGTTTCGACTGCATGGGCATCCGCATCAACTTTCCGTGGTTCGGATAAACGGGGCGGTGCAAATGGTGCACGGATCCGTCTTGCGCCACAGAAGGATTGGAAAGTGAACGAACCAGCCCAATTGGCTGGCGTGCTAGCTAAGCTCGATGGCATTCAGAAAGAATTCAATGGCGCAAATTCTGGTAAACAAGTGTCAATGGCGGACCTGATCGTTCTCGCTGGATGTGCCGGCGTTGAACAGGCAGCTAAAAATGCCGGTCATGCTGTTAATGTGCCGTTCACTCCAGGTCGTGCAGATGCGACGCAAGCGCAAACAGATGTAGAGGCGTTCGCCGTTCTGGAACCGGTTGCTGATGCTTTCCGCAATTACATCAGACCAGGTACGAGCATTCGTGCTGAAGAATTAATGGTGGATCGGGCGCAATTGCTGACGCTTACTGCACCGGAAATGACCGTTCTTCTCGGCGGCATGCGTTCAATGAACGCCAACTTTGGGCAAGCGGAACACGGCGTATTCACTGCGCGACCTGAGTCCTTGACGAACGACTTCTTCCTTAACCTGCTCGATCTGGGTACGACCTGGAAAGCAACTACCGATGCACAGGATGTATTCGAGGGGCATGATCGCAAGACCGGAAAATTGAAATGGACCGGAACGCGTGCTGATCTCATCTTCGGTTCCAACTCCGAGTTACGCGCCCTCGCTGAAGTATATGGTTCTGCAGATGCTGAAGCCAAGTTCGTAAAAGACTTCGTTGCGGCTTGGAATAAGGTCATGAATTTGGATCGCTTCGATCTTGTGTGACCTATTGCGAATGTTGAAACTTGAAGAGGTGGCTCGTGTTGAGCCACCTCTTTTGTCTTTCACCACTTGCCAACGACCAGTACAACTAGTAACCAAGGTTCTTTGTTCCTACTTCCAACCTCGCGGATAGTTAACGAATGATCAGCTATGCTTCTGCCAATACCGTTTGCCATAGCCGCAGAACACTTCTTCCCCAGCTTTGATCTTCCGCGTTGCAACTATGCACACATCATTGTTGTCATCTAATCCGATCCGTGCGTTGTTCTTTAAGTGTGTGACGCTTGGTCCTTGAGCATCGTTGGCGAATTTCGCAAAACAAGGAGTGTGCATCGAGTCGAATATGCGGCCGTTCTCTAAGCTGATGAAGTAGCGGTCATTTCCTTCATCAGCACGTTTTTTTGCTTCAACAACGGATAGAAGCTCACCAACAAAAACCGCGATCGTTTCATCTTTGAAAATGTCGATAGCAGTAAATAGTCCGTTGCCGGATCCTGCAATTTGAGAAAGGTCCGTGTACAGATACTCTGACTCAAGTGCTTCGATGGAATTGCTTGTATGTGCTGAGGTTTTCATTGGGATTCCGGCTCAAGAGGCGCAAAGTAGGGCATCAACTCAAACCCGAAAGAGCAAAGAAAACAGCCATCACAAAATGGACTGTTCGCTCGATGGATCTCTTAGTCCATAGAATTAGGGTAGATCGAAGCTGATCTTGCCTTGTTGTATGAATTGAGGCCTAGGCGGATCCTCCTAAAATGGAACAAGCCCCACACATTCTTGTGCAGGGCTTGATCTTATAGGTTAGCACGATTTACTTGGCTGCGTCGTCCTTCACTTCCTCAAAGTCAACGTCGGTTACTTCCGCATCAGATGTATTGGATGAGTTATCACCTTGTGCTCCGCCATTGGATTGCGCTTGTTGACCGGCCTTGTACATCTCTTCGCTCGCCGCACTGAATACAGTGTTCAATTCGGCCATTGCTGCATCCATTGTTGCAATGTCTTCTGCTTTGTGAGCGGTCTTCAACTTCTCCAATGCATCGGTGATCGGCTGCTTCTTGTCGGCTGGGAGCTTGTCGCCCAGATCCTCCATTTGCTTTTCGGTCTGGAAGATGAGGCTGTCCGCCGCGTTCATCTTGTCCACCTTCTCGCGCAACGCTTTGTCACTATCGGCGTTAGCCTCAGCTTCTTTGCGCATCTTCTCGATGTCTTCCTTGCTTAGGCCGCTGCTTGCTTCAATGCGGATGTTCTGTTCTTTACCGGTGGCTTTGTCCTTCGCACCTACGTTCAGGATACCGTTGGCATCGATGTCAAAGGTTACTTCTACCTGTGGTGTCCCACGACGTGCTGGTGGGATACCATCCAAGTGGAAACGACCGATGGTACGGTTGCCGTTCGCCATTGGGCGCTCGCCCTGCAATACGTGGATCTCTACGCTCGGCTGGTTATCGCTGGCCGTGCTGAAGGTCTCGCTCTTTTTGGTAGGAATGGTCGTATTGGCCTCGATCAACTTGGTCATGACACCGCCCATGGTCTCGATGCCCAAGCTCAATGGAGTAACGTCCAATAGCAATACATCCTTCACTTCACCGGTAAGTACGCCACCTTGGATCGCAGCGCCAATGGCCACTACTTCATCAGGGTTAACGCCTTTACTTGGCTCTTTTCCGAAGAATTTCTTAACCGCTTCCTGGATCGCAGGCATACGGGTGCTACCACCAACAAGAATGATCTCGTCGATCTCGCTGGTCTTAAGTCCGGCGTTCTTCAGAGCGCTTTCGCAAGGTGCGATCGTGCGCTTGATCAGACTGTCAGCCAGTTGCTCGAATTTCGCGCGGCTCATGGTCCGTACCAAGTGCTTTGGGATACCATCCACCGGCATGATGTACGGCAGGTTGATCTCAGTACTGGTCGTGCTGCTCAGTTCGATCTTCGCTTTTTCAGCAGCTTCTTTCAAGCGCTGTAGGGCCATTGGGTCCTTACGCAGGTCGATGTTCTCGTCCTTTTTGAACTCGTCCGCCAACCAGTCAATGATCACTTGATCGAAGTCATCACCACCTAGGTGGGTATCGCCGTCCGTGCTTTTTACTTCGAACACGCCGTCACCCAATTCTAGGACGCTAACGTCGTGGGTTCCACCACCACAGTCGAATACAACGATCTTCTGATCGATGTGCTTTTTGTCCAGTCCGTAGGCCAGTGCAGCAGCAGTTGGCTCGTTGATGATGCGACGCACCTTCAGTCCAGCGATCTCACCGGCTTCCTTGGTGGCTTGGCGCTGAGAGTCGTTGAAGTAGGCTGGTACGGTAATAACGGCTTCCGTTACCGTGGTGCCGAGGTAATCCTCAGCGGTCTTCTTCATTTTCTGCAGGATCATAGAGCTGATCTCCTGCGGTGTATAGTTGCGGTCGCCAATGGCTACTTGTGGCATACCGGCGCTGCTACGTATCACTTTATACGGTACGCGTGCGATCTCCTTGGCATCTTCTTCATAGGTATTGCCTATAAAGCGTTTGATGGAGGAGATGGTATTCGTAGGGTTCGTAATGGCCTGACGCTTAGCAGGATCACCTACTTTACGCTCTCCACCTTCAATAAAGGCCACCACGCTTGGGGTCGTGCGCTTGCCTTCGCTATTGGCGATCACCACAGGCTCATTGCCTTCCATTACAGCTACGCAACTGTTGGTGGTCCCCAGGTCTATTCCAATTATCTTGCTCATTCGTTCTGTTGATCTGTTTTATTCAGTCGTCTCTCCCTGACAAGGGTTATGCCAAAGCGACTTTCTGTATCAGAAACTGACAAGCATGCAAAAGCCCGCTATTTCTGCGGGCTTTTGCATGTCAAAACGACAGCGCGTCAAGGACAATCGTATGAGGTGTTCTGATCGATCATATCATTACAGAACATCCGGTTGCCCGTGAGATTACCGTTCACCAGCTCATTCAAGCTATACCCATTTAATTTTTTCCCCACGCGGTACTGGCCCACATTCTTTGTGAACCGGCTTGCCCAGATGCCATATCCGTTCTCAATGTTGCTCCATGCCGGACGGTCTTCAACAATACCGGATATGGGTTCGCTCAAGGTCAGGAAGGTGTTAAAGTCATCATTGGCCACCGTGAATAGGAAATCAACCCCTGTGAATACACGCTTTTCCACAGCAGGATCTACCGGTACATCATTGGCAATGGCTCCAAAGAAATCCTCGCCACTGATAAATACCGCAAAATCGTCAGCCGTGGATGAGGAATTCGTGGATGTTTGTCGTGCCAAGTTACGGGTGACCGATCTTGCTTCAGCAACACCATTGCGGTACTCATCGAAATTGAAACGCCAGCGTGCTTCATAGCGCTTTCCATCTATTCCGGCGTCCCAGTTCAATTCGAACGCACCATAACTTTGTCCATTGAAGGACATCACCGTCATTTCAGAGTTTATTTCTGCATCAACGGATTGAATGTCGAAATTGTTAACTATGGTGGTACGGCTAGTCATTTTCTCGCCCTTGGCCACTACCTCGATCTCATATTCAGCATTCTGATCGAGGTAGACGGGTTTTCCTTCTATTGGGTCATACATTGTAGGGTCCACGAAATAGTACACCGTTTGTTCCGGTCCATAAAAGAGCCCCGGCTCACGGTTGGTGACTACGCTATCCAACAGCGGGAAGGAGGCCACGCGGTCCCCATTGACCACCTTATAAACCATTTTAACAGTGAGGTCTTCACTGTTGAATTCGCTGGAATCCCGGATCTGCGAGAAGACATAGGCATCACCTTCACCTAAGAAAGCCTTGTTGATCTTAACGAACTGAACGCTATCGCGTTGGTTCAAAAGACCGTAGATCACGGTGATGTTCTTGTAGGGTGCATTGATGTCCAAGTCCGTACTGCAACAAAAGAACAGGAGCGAGGCAAAGAAGAATAGAACAAGTTTTTTCATGGATGGGAAATGGGCTCCGTGCTTGATCTTGCCGCAGCTCGTGGTTGCCAAAGATAGGGTTGTGGTCGTATATCCAACCTCCAATCCGGGAACGGTATCCTTGCGGGAGGACCGGCAAGAAGCGTTAGATAAGTGGTAGAACCGGAGACGTTGCCGAAGGGCTGTAGATTTGGCCCTTCCAAACGGCATAAGCCATGAGCACTCGACTGAAGAACATTAAACGGGTAACCACCCATACTTTACTGGAACTAAAGGCCAATGGCCAGAAGATCGCTATGCTTACGGCATACGATTATTCGCTTGCCAAGCTTGTTGATGGAGCTGGTATTGATGTGATCTTGGTTGGCGATAGCGCGAGTAACGTTATGGCCGGGCATGAGACCACATTACCGATCACGTTGGATCAAATGATCTATCACGCGTCCAGTGTAGTACGCGGAGTGCAACGCGCTTTGGTGGTCGTAGACCTGCCCTTCGGTACTTATCAAGGAAATACGAAAGGTGCATTGAACAGTGCCATCCGCATCATGAAAGAGAGCGGTGCACATGCTGTAAAGCTGGAGGGTGGGCGTGAAGTGATCGGTTCCATTGAGCGGATACTGACGGCTGGTATCCCCGTAATGGGACACTTGGGCTTGACACCACAGAGCATATACAAGTTCGGGACATATGTTGTTCGGGCAAAGGAGCAGGAAGAAGCTGATCAATTGCGTGAAGATGCTAAACTGTTGGAGGCTGCTGGTTGCTTTGCTATTGTATTGGAAAAGATCCCTGCAAAGCTGGCTGAGGAAGTTGCGAAGTGCGTTTCCATTCCCATTATTGGTATCGGTGCAGGGCAACATGTGGATGGACAAGTGCTCGTGCTTCATGATATGTTGGGGATCAATCAGGATTTCAACCCACGTTTCTTGAGACGTTATGCTGACCTGCATACAACGATCACCCAAGCCGTTGAAGGGTACGTAAAAGATGTACGCGCCAAGGAATTCCCAAGCGCGGATGAGCAGTACTGAAACCGCTTTGGTCCTGCTGTACGAAGATGCCTTTCTTTGCGTGGCGTTGAAGCCGGCCGGTATGCCCGTGCAGCCGGATCTTTCAGGTGATCGTTCATTGTTGGATGTCCTTCAAGCTCACTATGATGACCCCACCATTGGGCTGGTGCATCGGTTGGATAGGCCAGTAAGTGGGGTAGTTGTCTTTGCCCGTGATGCCGAGACGTTGGCCGCATTGAATGGCATGTTCCGGGACCGTCAAGTTGATAAGGTATACTGGGCTATTGTGGAAGGTGTATTCAAGGAGCCGCGCGCATTGCACCATCGCTTGATCCACGCTCAAAAAATGAAGCGTGCCAAGGAAACAAGTGCGAATGATCCGGACGGTGTGGATGTGCTCTTGGATGTGAAGCCAATGAATATCGGGGATCGTTACACCTTGCTGGAAATTCGACCAACCGGAGGTGCATTCCATCAAATACGTGCACAACTGGCACTTGCTGGTTATCCCATTAAAGGTGATGTGAAATACGGTGCTAGAAGGGGAGAGAAGGATCGGAGCATCATGTTGCATGCACGATCATTGTCCTTCCAACATCCCATGACGGATGCTCAGATCTATGTTGAGGCTCTTTCGCCTAATGCGCCACTTTGGAAAGCACTTCTGGGTTGAACTAAGTATCGCGCCTAACCGCTGGGACGCCAATGCATTTCATTCTGTTACCTTGATCCGCTCATTCACCATCTCCCTGAACATGAAAGCAACGATCATCGGCTCTTTTTTAATGACAATGGCCACAACACTACCTGCGCAAGTTCTCATCAGCGACTCGTTGCTTATCTCTTTTACGCAGCAGGAATTGATCGACCTAGGCGTGGGTAACGCCGAGAACGATGTGGAAGTCCACCGCTTGATCTACACTACGGTTGATGCGTTCGGTGATCCCACAATTGCGAGCGGGGCTGTGGTGCTGCCGGTTGGTACATCCTGCTACCACGCGTTGGCCGCATACATGCACGGCACCATTCTCAACCGCGATGACGTACCATCCCGCTTGAGCGGAGAGATGATCGTTGGTTATTTCTTGGGCGGCACAGGATACGTGGCAGCGCTGCCCGATTATTTGGGTTTAGGAGATAGCCCTGGCCCGCATCCTTATGTCCATGCGGCCTCTGAAGCCACGGCAAGTATTGATATGATGCGTGCCACACGTGAGTTCTGTGCGCAACAGTCGGTCTTGCTGAATGGTCAGGTTTTTCTTACCGGATATTCCCAAGGTGGACATGCATGCATGGCAACCCATAAGATGATCCAGGAGCAACTCGGGGAAGAATTCAACCTGACTGCGAGTGCTCCGTGCAGTGGTCCGTACGATGTAAGTGGTTCACAAGCGCAAGCTATGGTTACACCGGATCCTTATCCGGCCCCATATTACTTGCCTTACGTTCTGTTCTCCTATGGCTATGTGTATCCGGATCTATACGCGGATATTGGTGAAGTGATCCAAGAACCGTGGGCAACATCATTGCCACCGCTGTTCCAAGGGAATAACGGTTCCGGTGAAGTGGATGCCATAATGCCAGCTGCGCCGAGTGAGATATTGCAGGATTCCGTCTTACAATCATTCTCTACGGATCCGAACCATCGCATGCGCGTGGCATTGCGTGAGAACGATCTGTATGACTGGGTTCCTACTGCTCCGATGCGTATCATCTATTGCAATGGTGATGATCATGTATTCGCTGAGAATTCGATTGTTACGATCAACGCAATGCAACTGAATGGTGCTACTTCGGTCGAAGGAATGGATCTGGGTGAGCTGGACCACAGCGGGTGTGCTTTTCCTGCCTTGTTGAACGCCAAGAATTTTTTCGACGGATTGAAAGGCAATTGCAGCTGGAACGGTATCGACGAGCAAACAACCGTATCTTGGTCTTTATCACCTAATCCTTCCAATGGCCATATCTTTCTGAGGTCTTTTAACAGTAACAATGTAAAAGTCGTGTGGGACCTTATACAACTGGATGGGCGCCGGATCGCGAATGGAACTTCGTGGACCACCAATTGCGAACTAAGTTTGAATTTCTCGGATATTATTCCAGGGACCTTTCTTCTACAGTTCGATACAGGAAGTGATCAACGCACCTTGAAAGTTGTGTTGAATTGAGAGATCATCACATCGGATCCACATCTGTGACCAACTGGACGGATGCGTT
Source organism: Flavobacteriales bacterium (assembly GCA_016704485.1). NCBI lineage: Bacteria > Pseudomonadati > Bacteroidota > Flavobacteriia > Flavobacteriales > Flavobacteriales bacterium. The sequence goes on from JADJAA010000001.1 coordinate 2,269,288, forward strand.
CTCCTTTACACTGAAGACCTTATCGATCGTATCGCGAACAAAGTCCTTTTCGCGTTGATGAGCGCTTCTGCGGACCTTGATCAACAACTTGCGCAAATGCTTGTCCCGAACCCTTGATACGAGCGGGATGTCCGGTCCAAGAACGCGGTCTCCGAGCCCTTCTCGTAATGCCATGCCCAATGCACTAGCGGTTGCCGCAACTCGGTCTTCGTACTTGTGTTTTAACGTGAGTTCGATAAGCCGGATGAATGGAGGATAACCATGCGTTCGGCGATGGACGATCTCTCGCTCATACATACCATCCGTGTCATGACGCGATACCAGATCAAGGATCTCATGATGCACTTCCTGGGCTTGTATGATCACCGTGCCGGCATCACCCCGGCGGCCGGATCGCCCTGCAACTTGTGCCATTAATTGGAAGGCACGTTCGTGCGCACGGAAGTCAGGATAACGCATGATCGTATCCGCATTAAGTATTCCCACAACACTGACATGATCGAAGTCCAAGCCTTTCGTTACCATCTGCGTGCCCACTAGGATCTGTACTTTTCCTTGACCAAAATCACTTAGTATATTCTCCAGAGCGTTTTTCCCACGCGTGGTGTCCTGATCCATGCGCGCTACGCGTATATCAGGGAACAGTTCGGTCAGTTCTTCTTCGATCTTTTCCGTTCCTAAGCCTAACATCCGTAAGCGCGGACTGTTGCAATTTCCGCATGTAGTAGGCGGTGGATAGTGCCTGCCGCAATAGTGACACCGCAATTGGTGCATCTGTTTGTGGTAGGTCAGGCTCACGTCGCAATGTTCACATTCCGGGACCCAACTGCAGGTCTCGCATTGCCACACCGGTACATATCCGCGGCGGTTCTGGAAAATGATCGCCTGTTTCTTCTGGTCCAATGCCTTTTGGATGGCATCGATCAGCGTAGCGGAAAAATGTCCCCGCATGGTCTTGCGTTTGTATGCGTCATGCAGATCCACGCGCTCAATATGGGGCAACGCGACATCACCAAAGCGCACATCCAGCCGCACGTGTCCGTACTTACCAGTACGTGCATTGTGTTGGCTTTCCATGCTAGGTGTCGCGGAGCCCATCAACGTTTTTGCGCCATGAAGACCGGATAGGACCACAGCCATGTCCCGTGCATTATAACGCGGTGCAGGGTCGTGTTGTTTGTAACTGCTATCGTGTTCTTCATCAACCACTAACAATCCTAGCCTACGGAAAGGTAGGAACAGAGCGGAACGCGCTCCGATGATGATCCGTGGAGGATCAGCCCCCTGCGAGCACCGTAACCACAATGCCGTTCTTTCATACTGTGCCATGCGCGAATGGAACACTGAAATATCCTCACCGAAACGTTCGCGCAAACGCGCAATGATCTGTGTGGTCAATGCGATCTCTGGTAGGAGATACAGCACTTGTTCTCCACGCTTAATGGCAGCATCGATCAGTGTGGTATACACCTCGGTCTTCCCGCTACTTGTCACGCCTTGAAGCAAAACCACATCGCGTTCCATAAAAGCAGCTTGCACTTCAGTCAACGCAATTGTTTGGGCTGCCGAAAGTTCAGGTGCTTCTAGTCCCAAGCGATCCTTCGATGGTGCTCCGGCTTCGCGCTCGTACAATTCAAAAATGCCCTTATCAACTAATTGCTTTACTACACCTGTAGATGCCCCACTGGCATGTATAAGCTTCGTGCGATCCACTTCAAGTGGCGAATCACTCATGCAGCGGCTCAATTCAATGAAGCGCATAAGAACGTGAAGTTGCTTCGGTGCGCGTTCCATCTTGTCGAACCAACCATGGAGCGCTTCTTCAGAGGATGCAGCCGAGGTAAGCTTAACGAAGGTATACGTGCGTGGCTTCCATGTATTTCGCAATTCCTCTTCCAAGAGCAAGTGGCCACTATCCATGAGTGCCTTTATCAAGGGCATGGGGTCTTTCAGCCCGAGTATTTCTCCTGCTTCATCCAACGTGATCACTTGCCTTAATTCCAATGCATCGAGCAACATCACGGCTCGAGCATTCGGTGCCGGTTGATCGGCAATGTCCGCCCCTGCGATCAAGCGGGTTTCGCTACTCAATGAAAGTTGTGCAGGAAGTGCTGCGATCATCACCTCGCCCAACGTACACAGGTAATGATCCGCCATCACCTTCCACAGGTCCAATTGCTCCTTGGTAACAATGGGGACGACATCCAACACGGATACCACCTCTCGAACGTTCCGGACACTGGGCCGTAGATCATGGATCTTATGCACTAACCCACTATACAATTTCCGGCCTCGTCCGAAGGGTACGACCACGCGCATCCCCACCTCTACGTTACCAAAGAGTTCCGGTAACGCGTAAGTGAATTGACCGGGTACGGCCAAAGGAAGGATCACATCCGCGAACAAAAGGAAGTGGATTTAGTCCGGATCATGGTTGCAAAGTTGGCTTTTTGCTTCTTGACAGCACGTCATACTTATGTAGGTCAGGTTCAGGTTCTACCGGTCCTTGCTCGTACTCGACCGTTCCTCAATGATGAACGTGTTCTTCTTAGGAGTAGGCAGCGTTCTTGTGGTCTTCAATGTCAGTAGAGTATGAAAGGCAAGAAAACATCCGAGGACCAGGACAAGAACACGCCGAAAAAAGAAAACTTGTACGACCTGACAACCCCGCTCTGGCACAAATATTATGAGGCGGTGAGAAAGTCGACCCGGTTCCCACGTTATTATAAGAAGGCCTTGAACTGGTGACGTGCATGATCGGTCATTCCACAGCCCTATGTGCATGACCATTTTCCTGAGGTTACTGCTCACCTGATCCACCCACCTACTTTCACCGGCCAGCACTATGGCCAACGGTAAACAAACCACATCAGCCGTCATTATTCTTGGCGCGCTCTTTTTTCTATTCGGTTTCACAACGTGGATCAATGGTCCACTGATCAGCTATTTGAAGATCATTTGTCAGCTGGATGCTGGCGCCGAACCGTTCTACGTAACGTTCGCCTTTTACATTGCTTATTTCTTTACTGCCTTACCCATGGCATGGGTACTTGGGCGAACTGGTATGAAACTGGGCATGACCTATGGCCTGCTTACCATGGCACTGGGCGCATTGCTATTCATACCCGCAGCACAAATTCGGTCTTATCCGTTGTTCCTGCTGGGGTTGTTCGTCATTGGCACTGGCCTGTCCTTGCTCCAGACAGCGAGTAATCCCTACATCACCGTGGTCGGTCCTATCGAAAGCGCCGCGGCACGGATCAGTATCATGGGCATCTGCAATAAGATGGCCGGTGTATTGGCACCGATCGTTCTGGGAGCGGTGTTGTTGAGCGATGCGTCCACGCTACAGGCTGAATTGGATGCATTGCAAAGCGTAGCTCAAGAAACCCGTTTGGATGAGATCGCTTCAAGGGTGATCATGCCTTATGCGGTAATGGCGGCGATCCTTGCTGCGCTGGGGCTGCTTGTGCGTTGGTCTCCGTTGCCGGAATTGGAGCAGGAGAGCATAAAGGATAAAGAAACCCACAAGGCGCGATCAGTTTTCACGTTTCCGAACCTCATACTTGGGGTAATTGCGCTGTTCTTGTATGTAGGTGTTGAAGTGGTAGCGGTGGATACGATCGGTGTTTACGGAGAAGCATTGGGAGTGTCACTGGACCATGCCAAGTTGTTGCCCAGTTATCCGTTGATCGCCATGGTTCTGGCCTATATCGTGGGTATTGCGTGCATTCCTCGTTTCTTTTCGCAGACAACGGCATTGGTTGTTTCCGCATTGCTTGGAATTGTGTTCGCCCTTGGCGTGATCTTCGTTCCTATCGGCTCTGTTATTTCACTACCCGGATTCGATCTGCTCACCTTCAGCGCCACGAGGATGGAAGTTCCGGTCAGTGTATTGTTCTTGGCCTTGCTCGGTTTGGCGAATGGGTTGATGTGGCCAGCGATATGGCCTTTGGCAATAAATGGGCTTGGACGTGCGATCAACGTGGGTAGCGCAATGCTCATTATGGCAATAGCTGGAGGCGCCATCCTTCCTTTGATCTATGGTTGGTTCAGCGCATTACCGAGCATAGGCGTACAGCATGCGTATTGGCTGTTAGTGCCATGCTACGTTTACATTCTGTGGTATGGGGTCAAAGGCTCACGCATATTGAAGTGGTGATCTGTGTATTTCGGATCTTAATTTCAACAGCTCACGGATCTGCGTATGCCACGGCGTTCGTGTCATACAAGGTGTATGGCATTCTCCGTTAGACAATAAGTGTTGAAAACTGAAGCCTTTTGAGGATCTGGCCGTATAACGCAATGTTACCTTCGCTTCCCAACATATGAAACACCGTATTCGAATGGTTTTGCCATACTCAATAAAGTCCGCGGTTGGCGCGGGTCTTTGTCTATTCTTATTCGCCTGTGGTGATCCAGCTCACGAAACGGATAGCACTAAGGCCGTAGACTCCTTGACCACGACGACACCGAAAGAAACCGAAGTACTTAACATCGGTGGTAAGCTTTTCAGCATTCCTTCGCCAACACAAACGGCCATGGCAATGCGAAGTGCAGGCCTTGAATATCATAAGGAAAGTACAGCACCTTTGGAGAAAGGTGGGACGGCAACGAGTAAAACTAGCCAGAGCTTATTGCTCGGGGTATTCGGTGCGGATCTGTCCTATTCCACTGTGCATAAGGATGGTCAACGTGCTCTAGCTACCATGCAAGCGATCGAGAAACTGGGCGGTAAGCTGGAAGTGGCAAATGCCTTCGATAAAGCGCTGTTGGATCGTTTCAAATCGAACCTAGGTAGTGAGGATAGCTTGATGCGGTTCAGCGGGATCGCCTTCCGAGCTGCAGATAAGTACTTGAAGAACAATAAGCGGGATGACGTGAGTTCGCTTGTGCTTGCAGGTGGATGGGTTGAATCACTATATCTGACCGTATCCGATCCTTCCGCGGTGAAAAGTGAAGCGCTGATGAATCGCATTGGTGAGCAGAAGAATGTCCTCAATGGCCTCATTGAGATCCTTGTTGCTTCGGATACTGACAACAGTGCCGGGGAATTGGTGAAGGAACTAAAGGCATTGCAAGGCCACTTTGCTGGGGTTACAAGCACATATACTTTTGAGCAGCCAGTTACCGAAACTGCTAGCAAAACGACTTATATCAAAAGCAAGACCTCGGTGACCATTCCTGAGAATACGTTACAGGAGATCGTCAAGTCGGTTACTTCCATTCGTTCTATGATCATCGCCTGAACATGTACAGGAAACTACTTCTTTCAACAGTGATCGCCACAACTATGTCGGCGTCAGCGCAGAATATGTGTGAATCCATCGCAACCCGATGTGAGCAGCACATTACCGAGAATTACATCCCCGATGGTCAGTTCTATAGAGCCTTATTACAAGGCGACGAGATAGCTGAATTCAGCATGACCTTGTTCGGCGGAACTACTTACCGAATAGCCGCTTGTAGTGGTGAAACCGACGGGATCCTGCTCTTTACGGTCTATGATAGAGAGCATAATATCCTTTATACCAACAAGGATCATTTCAATGCTCCCTATTGGGACCTTTCCATTGCCAACACCATGGATGTTACGGTGGAAGCTGATCTTGATGCATCAAAAGCAGGCAGCGGATGTGCCGTTCTGCTCATGGGCTTCAAGAAATAGGAAGTTCTCCGTTACATACCGCAACATTTCGAACGCTCCTCCCGTAAAGAGGGGCGTTCTTCTTTGCCGTAATGCGAAGGGGAAGTGATGCATGAGTGAGAAGATACTTAAGGCCTTATTGCAATTGTTCGCCATTATTGCGAAAGGCGATTCCGTTGGTAACGGTGATCGGCCGGAGAACTCGCTTCCATTGGAACGGTTCCTACGAAAACAGTTCAGTCCGGAAATAGCACTTGCGCACATGGCCAGGTACCATGCATTCGTGCAGGCATTTCATGCAAGTGGTGGTGAAAGCCGCTCAGGGCGAAAGCGTACTTCGTTGAATTCGGTCAAAGTGCTTAAGATCTGCACGCAGGTGAACGAAGAGCTTAACCAACGGCAGAAATTCGTGGTGCTTGTTCATCTATTGGAGTTCATTGTAGCCAATGGCGAGGTGAGCGCTCAAGAGAATGATTTTGTTGCCACTGTGGCCGAAACGTTCAATATTGGTCAGCAGGATTTCAACCGATGCAAGGTCTTCGTTGAACAGAATACCAAGGAACGTCAGGACGCAACGCACCTCCTCTACATCAATGCAGCAGTTGAGAATACGTTTGACTCTGCAAAGCACCTGCACGCGCATGGCCTGGAAGGTGAATTACGCGTTCTCCATCTGCCAAGCGTGAACCTGTACGTTATGCGTTACACCGGCCAGGATGAAGTCATGATGAACGGTCAACGCATGGCTCAGGACAGTCATTACGTGTTGAGCAATGGTACCAGCGTACGCCCGCCGAACGGTGTGCCGATCTACTATAGTGATATCCTGAGTGCGTTCATGGCCAAGAAAGGTCGTGCACGGTTGGTATTCAAAGCGGATGGGATCGAATACAAGTTCCCTAACGGGCGCATGGGCCTACATGAATTGCACATGGTGGAACCCGGTGGCAAGCTCATCGGCATCATGGGAGGCAGTGGAAGTGGTAAGAGCACATTGCTGAACGTATTGAACGGGAATCTAGCGCCGAGCCGCGGGCATGTTACGATCAACGGCATAGATGTACATACTGAACGCGATCGTATACGGGGAGTCATTGGCCATGTTAGCCAAGATGATCTATTGATCGAGGAACTCACCGTGTTCCAGAATCTATTCTACAACGCAAAATTGAGCTTCGGTGACCTGAATGATGAGCAGGTAAGTGAGCGCGTAATGCGAATGCTTCAAACGCTTGGCCTTTACGATACCAAAGATCTTAAAGTGGGCAGTCCACTGGAGAAGACCATCAGTGGCGGTCAACGCAAACGCGTGAACATCGCACTGGAATTGATCCGAGAACCGAGCGTGTTGTTCGTTGATGAACCTACCAGCGGTCTTAGTTCGCGGGATAGTGAGAACATCATGGACCTGCTGAAGGAACTCGCGCTCAGAGGTCGTTTGGTATTCATAGTGATCCATCAACCCTCATCGGAGATCTTCAAGTTGTTCGATCGCTTGCTGCTCATGGATCAGGAAGGTCATCCGGTCTATCACGGTGATCCTGTGGATGCAGTTGTCTATTTTAAACGTGTAACCGGTCAAGTGAACAGTGAAGTAGGACAATGTGCGGCGTGTGGCAACGTGAACCCCGAACAGATCTTCAATATTCTTGAAGCTAAGCTAGTGGATGAATACGGGAACGAGACCGATCAAAGGCGCATAAGCCCGGAAGCATGGAACGAAGTGTTCCGTGCACAAGCGCCGGCACGTATTGCTCAGGTCGCCGATGAACGAAGTATTCCGAAAAGTACGTTCGCGATCCCGCGGAAGATCAGACAGCTCCAGGTGTACTTCAAACGTGATCTGCTTAGCAAACTGGCCAACCGCCAGTACGTGCTGATCAACTTATTGGAAGCTCCTATTCTGGCCTTTGTAATGGCCTTCTTTCTGAAGTTCTATCGCACAGGACCAGGTACCAGTGGCGAATACATTTTCAGAGAAAATGAGAACCTTCCGCAATACTTGTTCATTGCCGTAATTGTTGCGCTTTTCTTAGGATTGACGGTAAGTGCCGAAGAGATCATTCGGGACCGCAGGATCCGCCAACGCGAAAAATTCCTGGACCTAAGCTATACCAGCTATCTCCTAAGCAAGATCAGTATTCTCTTCATGATCTCTGCATTACAGATGATCTTCTTCGTGCTGGTTGGCAATGCCGTTCTAGGGATCAGTGGTCTCACATTCGCACATTGGCTATTGCTGTTCAGTATTTCCTGTTTTGCGAACGTATTGGGACTGAATGTCAGTGCGAGTTTCAATAGTGCGAAGGTCATCTATATCATGATCCCGGTGCTGATCATCCCTCAGCTTCTGTTCAGTGGCATCATCGTTAAGTTCGATAAACTGCACCCGTGGTTCGCATCGCAGAATAGTGTGCCGTTCATTGGTAACGTAATGGCATCGCGCTGGGCTTACGAAGGGCTTGCCGTTACGCAGTTCATGGATAATGAATATGAACGGAACTTCTATGCGTTGGACCAGCGCATGAAGACCGCGAACTGGAAGAAAGACCTATGGGTGCGTGAATTGCAGAATTCCGTTGGTAACGTGCGGCGTGGATTGGATGGGCACATGGAGAATTTGAACATGGCCTATGAACTCGAGCTGTTGCGCGGGGAGCTGACCAAGGAGACTGAACGACTGAATGGATTCTCCGTTCCGGATCTGCAAAAGTTGGATCCAGAGCACGTTACACAGGGTGCACTGGACAGGGTAGATGAGAGCTTGAACATCCTGACCGAACATTACCGGTGGACCTATAAATCCGCGGAATCACTCAAGGAAGAACGCATCGCAAAAATGACCGGTACGCCGGAAGCACGTGAGGCCTATTTTGAACTGTTGGATCAGTATAGGAATGAGAGCCTTGCCGATATCGTCACGAACAAGAACGATGTGAACGTGATCGTATCCTACAAAGGTGAACTTGTACAAAAGAACGACCCCGTCTACTTGGAACCGGTCAAAGCTGGATTGTTCGGCGCTCAGTTCTATGCACCCGCGAAATATGTATTCGGGTTCCGGATACCTACGTTATGGGCCAACACGTTCGTGCTTTGGCTGATGTCCTTACTGCTTGCGATCGCGCTGAAATTCGAGATCTTCCCCAAGCTGATGCATTTGATCCCGAACAAACGGTCTCACTGACCGTCGACCTCTTCAATAAGGATCATTTTGAACGGTACGTTAATGATCCCAGCGTAGTCCTCACCGGCTTCGTGCATGTCCTCATCATCCGCTTCGTAATGCCACAGAATGATCACTTCGTTCCCGGCAGCACGGATGGCTTCCAATTTCTTGAAAACATCCAGAATGGACTTGGAAGAACTGGTATTGAAATATTCCAGTTGCATATGTAGCGTCGACTTGGCCTTTGGAGACCTACCGTATTGGTCGATCCAGTCGATCAATGGCTTGTAGAATTCAATGGAATTCTCCGGTATGGAGCGTCCTTTCAATTCCATGAGACCGCTCTCAGGATCGAAGTTCACATGAGGTGTCTTTGGTGAGCCTTCTAATTTCAACGATTCCATCAGTAATTGGTCTATTTGATCACATTAACGTTAAGGCTGAAGAACGAATTGTGCTCATCGTAGGGCACGAAACCATACTCGAGCTTGCCTCCGCTCTTTCTGGCAATGTCGATCATTCCTAATCCTCCTCCTCCGTTGGCGCTGAATTTGCCGTTGGTCAGTGTTTCCTTGTAGAGATCCCGGAGTCCATCGGGCTCCAATCCATTGATCTTGTCCAAATGGATCTTCATTTTTTCCACGTCCTTCCCAGCAATGAAGTTACCTGTGACCACGGAATATCCTTCTTCAAAGTGCGCGATCATCACAACGCCATGTGGATCTTTGAGATGGGCATCCTGCCCATTGTCAACTTGCTTTACCGCGTTGTGATGAAATAGATTCTGAAGGCATTCCATGACCACATTGAAGACCCGTTTACGCGTCTTTGCGTCGGATTCAATGATATCCATTTTCTGCTCGATCATGCCCAATAACGCTGTGATCAACTCCGGTGTTAGGGAGCCCTTGAACGACAGCATTACGCGCTGGCGTTCCAAGGAATCATACAGGTCATGTATTTGGTCGAGCATTTCTTAGCGTTGGCAGCACCTCGCAGTACATCCACCCTGCAAAGAAAGCTGCATTGCAGGAGGTTTTCCAGAACAAGATGCGGAGTTATGCACGTATTTGTTAACGGTATGGATCCTTTACTTTCGCCGCCTTGTATTACGCTAATGAGCTGGTTCACCCAATGGTTCGGTACCCGTTATTATGCGTTGCTCTATGGGCATCGCGATAGTGATGAAGCACAACCATGGGCCAGTTCCATCCTGGAGAAATGGAACTTGAAAGCTGGTTCCGACCTATTGGATATGGCCTGTGGGAGAGGAAGGCATGCCTTGTGGTTCGCGGAACATGGCATGAACGTGATCGGTATAGATCTATCCGAACAAAGCATCGCGGATGCGCGGATCGCTGCACCGGCCGTTGAGTTCCACGTACACGATATGCGCATCCCTTTCGCTACCGATCGTTTTGACGGTGCATATTGTTTGTTCACGAGTCTGGGTTATTCGGATTCGTTGGAAGATGATCACAAAGTGTTCGCTGGGGTGATGCAAGCGTTGAGACCTGGTGGCCGGTTCGTGCTTGATTTCATGAATACACACGCTGTGCTTCGCGATCTTGTACCAATGGAAGAAGTGGTGCGTGATGGGGTTCATTTCAAAATTGAACGCGGTCTTGAAGAGGCTATCCTCGTGAAGCGGATAACCGTCACGGACAGTGATCAGGTTCATCATTACCAAGAACGGGTACAAGCACTAATGCCCGAAAAGCTTATCGAAATGGCAGTGGCGGCCGGTCTGGTCATCGATGACCTTACAGATGGGCCAGTTCCAGTGCCATTTGATAAAGACACTTCCAGCCGTTTTGTTCTTTGGGCCCATAAACCGAACGCATGATAGTCACGGTAGGGATCCTCTTTTTTGTGCTGCCCCTGCTCGCAGGAGGAACGGTGCGTTTGCTTAAGCCGGACCCCAAGTGGTTACGCTTATTGCTTTCATTCAGTGGTGCTTTCCTACTTGGTGTCGTATTCCTGCACATGTTGCCGGAGCTGTATCACCATGTTGGGACGGGTATAGGCCTATGGGTGCTGGCGGGCTTCCTGCTGCAGGTGGTACTTGAGTTCTTCAGCCATGGTATCGAGCACGGACATTTGCACGTCCATGGAGCGCATGGAAAAGCGCTGCCCTTGATCACGTTGCTCAGTTTATGTATCCATTCCTTCGCTGAAGGAATGCCATTCGCACAAGAACACGTTGCGAGCGACATGCCTTTCCTATTCGGTGTTCTGTTGCATAAGATGCCAATGGCCATTGCGCTGGCTACCGTCCTGCAACGCACAGGTACCAATGGACTACAAGGGTGGCTCCTCCTTATTATTTTCGCTCTCGCTGCGCCAATGGGAATTCTTGTTGGACATTTGGTAGGGGAGGGAATCGGCATGCAACCGCTGGACAATATGCTCGCGCTTGCAATTGGCATGTTGTTGCACATCAGCACCACCATCATCTTCGAGAGTGCTCCGGAACACCGATTCAACGCTGCACGTTTCGTTGCTGTGTTGATCGGTGCGGGCCTTGCGGCGCTTATGCTGCTGGGTGAAGGGCATGTGCATTAGGATTGGTTGGGTACTAGCGATACGGACCTTGTTTTATACCAATTCACGGGGACACCATAATGCGAATTCACGCCCGGTTTCATAAGAGAGTTTAGTCTTTATAGGGTTAATGGACAAAACGAATGGTAAAACCTTCTGAAAGTCCTGCCTGGCTTAGGTTAGAGGCCTTTCAAAGGTCATGAACCAAAAAAGTGCTCTTTGTGTGGTGGTCCAGTTATTAACAAATACGGCCAGGTTCGGGGTAAGCAACGGTACCGTTGCCGCACTTGTGGTAAGCAATTTTTAGGCGGCCAAACAAAGCAGCCCGAAGAACTATGGTTTGAGTATCAAGCTGGCAAACAGACTTACAGGCAGTTGGCTCTCAAGTATGGTTGTTCTATTCGGACCATACAGCGGACGTTGGACAAATACACAGGCACTGAAGCCAAGGCTGTTCTGCCATCTTCAGCCGTGGTTTTAATGGATACGACCTACTTCGGGAGAACCTTCGGTGTAATGGTGTTCAGGGATGCAACTACAGGCACAGTCCTGTATAGGAAATACGTAAAACATGAGACCAACCAGCTTTATGCGGATGGTCTGAAATTCCTTCGTGGACAAGGCGTGGAGATAAGCGCCGTTGTTTGTGATGGCCGACGAGGCCTGTTGCAACTCTGCAGAGGAATCCCGGTGCAAATGTGCCAATTTCATCAAGTAGCGATCATTACCCGCTATCTCACTAGAAAGCCCAAGTTGCCAGCAGCCATTGAGCTGCGCCAATTGACACAGATGCTGAAGAAGACCGATAAGGAAAGCTTCACTGGGGGTCTACAACTATGGCATACCAAATGGAAGGCCTTCCTCGCTGAACGAACTGTGGAATCAACCACCGGCAAGTCACGTTATACGCACGGTCGCCTGCGGAGCGCACACCGGAGCCTATCGTGCAATCTGCCTTGGTTGTTCACTTGGTACGACTATCCTGAACTGGATATTCCCAACACCACCAATGCAATAGATGGCTACTTCGCAGACCTGAAGAACAAGCTTCGCAATCACAATGGCCTCTCCTTGACTCGGAAACAAAAATTTATCGATGAGTTTTTGAAGGCATGCGGACCTCGCGATGGGAACGGTTGATCCGAAGGTTCCGTTCCCATCCGATCATCGCTCAGTCATCAGGTTTATCCCTGGCAGGTTGCTCTCCAGCAGAGCCTACTTCCGTTTCGCCAGACACCCAAAGATCAGAATCGCAATTAGGTTCTCCAACAACGGTTGATAACTCGCCATTCGTTTTGTCCATTAGAGACAAACGTCTCCCAAAAGCCATTCGTTTTGTCTATTACACCTCTTTATAACAGGTGGACAGAGTGGACAGGGCAGCCGACGCGGCTCCCTGTCCTCCTTTGGTTTTAGCCTAAAACACTCTCCCCCATACTGATCAATCACAAACCACGTTCTTTACTTAACTTTGTACCGCAAAGTACTTTGTAATGGAAAAGCACGATCAACTCAATGACCTCGCCCACATCCGTGGGTTGATGGACCGTAGTACCCGTTTTCTCAGCCTGAGCGGGATAAGTGGCGTTATTGCCGGAGTGGTGGCACTCGGTGGCGCAGCACTTGCGCAACATCATATTGCCGAGGCGTTGGGCTCTTCGCGCGATGTACTCACGTACGGAACCGGGAGCGAGTATGGCCAGGTGGATGAACTCCTGGTAACGCTGATCACCGATGCTGCGATGGTTCTTGTCATTGCGCTCTCAGGTGCAGCGTGGTTCACGTGGAGGCGAGCTAAACGTACAGGACAGAACATGTGGGACGCAAGCGCGAAGCGGTTGTTGTGGAACATGATGATCCCGCTTTCTGCTGGCGGGGTGTTCTGCTTGGCCCTATTCTACTACGGCTTGCCCGGATTGGTGCCGCCAGCCACACTGGTGTTCTATGGCCTTGCACTCTTCAATGCAAGCAAGTTCACGTTGGATGAAGTGAAGTGGCTTGGTATAAGTGAACTGGTATTAGGCATCATCGCATTGTTCTGGCTGCAGGCCGGACTGATGTTCTGGGCATTGGGCTTCGGCGTACTACACATTTTTTATGGCGGGTTGATGTATCTACGGTATGAGCGCAAGGATGCGATCAACAAATGATCGAGCAACTCAATAAAGCATTCGAAAGTCGCGTTCGGCTGGGGATCATGGCCGTGCTGGTAGTACACCAGTGGGTTGACCATTCCATGCTGAAAGAACTTCTGGGTGTTACGGATGGCAATCTCGCTAGCCATCTCGCGGCCCTCGAACAATTGAAATATGTGCAAGTACGTAAGCGCTTCGTTGGAAAACGACCAAATACCAGCTACAAGGCAACACCCAGCGGAATTAAAGCGTTCCGCGATCACATTGATGCCATCGAACGTTTGATCCCTAAACCCTGACCCCCCATGAATTCCTCCCCACAACCTTCTTACCCCTTGTTCAATATGGAACTCCCAGCGACTCTTGGTCGGTGGGTCCCGATAGCGACGGTCGCTGTTACCACTTTCGTTTTCGACTTTCTGTTCTGGGAACGTTCGGCCGGGATCAACGTGACGCTCTTCACGTTCTGGTCCACTGTTTTCTTGGTCATGCGTTACGGCTGGAAGGGACTTTCAACACCAGCAAAGTTCGCGTTGTTCGGCGCGCTGATATCGGCGGTCACGGTGTATGTCCATGACAGTTCGATCGCACTTGTCGCTAGCATATTTTCGCTCAGTGTTGCTGTTGCATTCGCGCATGAACCGCAGCTGCGAAGTGTGCTCTATGCATTGCCGCAGAGCATAACAAGCTTTGTCATGGCACCGCTTGCTGCATGGCAAGGGTGGGATGGTCTAGACGATGAGCAGAGTGCCAAAGGGAGCAAATGGGCTTGGTTCAGAGTGGCGTTGATCCCGCTTCTGATCGGGGTGTTGTTCCTGCAACTTTACAAAGCCGGGAACCCCAAATTCAATCAACTCACGGCCGGTTTTCTGGATGAATTCTATGATCTGCTGGCAGAGTTCTTTACGCCCCACATTTTCTTCTTGCTGCTGGCGATGGTGGTGAGTGCGGTGATCATGCGTCGCATCGCGCCAAGGTCTTTGAGTAATTCAGAGTCGCGCTGGACCGATGTGTTGTTGCGCAAACGGAAAACACGGCCACATTGGTTGGCGCCGGCATCCATGGGGCCGTTGGAACGTGAGCGCAAAGCTGGTCTGGTGCTGCTTGTGATCATGAATGCCATGTTGCTCGTGGTGAACGTGATCGATATCGATTGGTTCTGGTTCGGATTTACCGTACCCGAGAACTTCAGTCTGAAACAATTCGTGCATTCCGGAACATGGATGTTGATCATCAGTATCCTGTTGAGCATCATTATCCTCCTTCATCTTTTCCGTGGAAACCTTAATTTTTACAAGCGTTCCGGCTCCATGCGTGTGTTAGGAATAGCATGGATCGTGCAGAATTTCATCCTAGGCATTTCGGTGTTCTTGCGCAATTACCATTACATCAGCTTCCATGGATTGGCATATAAGCGGATCGGTGTTATCGTGTTCTTGCTATTGGTGCTGGTAGGGCTGGTAACGCTCTTCTTGAAAGTGCGTGATCGGAAAAGTTTCTTCTACCTCGCACGGTTGAATACCTGGGCATTGTTCATCACACTTGTCGGTCTGGCCTGTGTGGATTGGGATACGTTCATCGTACGGCACAACCTGCATCACCAGAACAAAGGCGAGATCGACATCGATAATTACTTACACATGAGCGATAAGGTCTTGCCACTGCTCTATGTCAATTTAGATGTGATAGAAGCCCAAATGGCGCAGCACAGTAAGAATGAAGTGCGATGGGTATATCACTTGAACCCCGTTGAATTTCGTCGTGAACTGGATGTCAAGTACAGGGCATTTCAAGACCGTTACGCCGGGCAGCATTGGCAGGAATCTTCGTTGGCAGATGATGACACAGCTTTTCAAATGAGAAAGCTTGCCTTATGGACCGATAAACAATGAGCGATCTGCACTACATCCGGATATGGATCATCATCTTCATGGTAGCATTGATGATCAGTGGACTTACAGCTGTTCCGCTGGAGTGGGGTACACAATTATTGGCCGAGGTCACTGAGCCTTGGGGAGAACCTTGGTCCGGTTGGAGTGCTTATTCCGCAGAAGCTGTTGCACACGTGGGTAATACCTATCCAATGTTGTTCTACGGAACCGATTGGTTGGCCTTCGCCCATGTGGTCATCGCTCTTGCTTTTGTTGGTCCGTATCGCGATCCGGTGCGCAATCGCTGGGTGATCGAATGGGGACTCTGGTGTTGTCTGCTTGTGCTGCCATTGGCATTTCTATGGGCACCGGTCCGTGGTATTCCCTTCTTCTGGAGATGTGTTGATGCATCATTCGGTGTCATTGGCGCCATACCGCTTTGGCTTGTTCTTAAACGCATTGATCGCTTGGCTGTTCGAAATTCCGGTAGTGCCACATGAAAGTTTTCTCACGCACCAAACAAACCGAACTCCTCGTTGCATCATTGGTGCTGACCTTGGCGACAGGCCTTGCGATCGCTCCTGATGCGTACATCCCTATGCTTGCGCGGGCATTCCTGCTGCAATGGGCTGCCGTCTTTGCATTGATCGCTGTATTGGCTTTGAGTGCTATGCGTTGGTGGCTATTTCTCTCAACATCATTCGCTGTAGGACTTATCCTGATCCAAGTGCGCGACCCGCAGATCGCAACCACAACTGTTGATATTGCTGGGCCATCCTTACGCATTGCACATATGAATGTGTTGCAACCCAATCTGAAGCATGCGGATGCGATCGCGATCGCTGAAGAAAGCAATGCGGATCTGGTCTCATTCCAAGAAGTAAGTCCGGAATGGGCAGTTGCCTTGTCCAATGGATTATGCACCAGTTATCCATATCAACACCTGGAGCCACGCTCGAATTGCTACGGGATCGCGCTGTTCAGCAAGCTGCCATTCAACTCGGTGAATACATTGATCGTAGAGCATTCTCCGTTCATTGAAGCCATTGTACCTGTTGGTGGCGAAGCTGTACGTGTTCTAGCAATTCATGCGACCTCACCGATATCCTACGGTCATTTTCGGGAGCGTAATGCCCAATTGGATGAGGTGGCTCGTATAGTCGCTGCCGTAAGCATGCGCACCGTGGTCATCGGTGATCTCAATACCGTGCATTGGGACCGCGTCTATACACGCTTCTGTGCTAGTTCTGGACTCTTACCTACCACACGAACAGACCAACGGACATGGCCTTCCGTAGGGCCTTTGGCGTTGATACCGATCGACCATTTGCTTGTTTCGAAAGGGCTTTGCTCTGCAGAGGTCAGCTCTTTCGAAATTCCCGGAAGTGATCATAGAGGCTTATTGGCCGATCTGAAATTCACACAGAATGCGCCCTGACATTCAACGGATTTTCCTTTGGATGGCCGTATTCTTCATCGCAATGGCCTTTCTTGAAAGTGCCGTGGTTGTGTATCTCCGGGCCATGTACTATCCGGAAGGGTTTGATTTTCCATTAGTTGCTATGGATGGGCTTCTCGTGAATACAGAGGTCGGGAGGGAGATCGCAACAATGGTCATGCTATTGGCGCCAGCAGCTCTGGTGACACGTTCCCGGCTAGAGCGGTTCGCATGGTTCTGTTTTGGCTTCGGGATCTGGGATATCTTCTACTATGTTTGGTTGAAAGTGCTTCTGGATTGGCCTGCATCCCTCACCGATCCTGACCTTTTGTTCCTTGTCCCGGTGCCTTGGGTGGGGCCGGTCTGGGCGCCTTGTGTAGTTTCTATAGGTCTGATAGCACTGGCGATAGTGATCCTGCGAGGCCGTTCCAACGTACATGGCTTTACTATCGATACGCGTTCATGGGTATTACTGATCGGTGGCGCCATGTTCATGATCCTTTCATTTACACTGGAACCGCTTCAAAGGTCGTTTGGCATTGATGCCTTGATGGATGGAACGCTGATGGCTGAAAGCCGGGCAAGTGGCTTGACGGATGGGCGATCATATATACCTGATTCCTATCCAATGCACTGGTTCTTAGTTGGTTGTGGCATGACGATCACTGGCTTGTTCTTTACCTATACGAGAGGTGCTTCACGGGCTGATAATGGTAGTTCGTCAGCGCTAGGAATGCATTCATCTGCCGTTTCTGTTGATAAATTGTAACCATGGATGAAGCAACCACGTTGAAAATGCAGCGTCTACATTATGGAAAATCGAAAACAAATGGTTGCAGAAGCTAGAATATTCATCCGGTTGGCTCTATTGTCTTTCGTTGGATTTGGATTCTACTACGCGCATTTATTCTTTGGGATCTTCGATAATGGCCTGGCGTTCAAAACGCTAGCAGTTACGTTCTTATTGGCTACAGTGCCTTTGCCGATCATCGCCATGAATAACAAGAAGCTCTTTCCGGAACTCAATAAGAGTGGTAAGAATGTGTTGACGTTGGTATCAGCGTTGTTGCTCTTTCATCACTTTTTGATGACCTTCATCTTCGTGATGTTCCTGAAAGGCGAAGTCTTATTCTGATCGGACCTAGTCCAGCGTGTAAAGTGGCCAGAAGTCCTGATCTATTCGTCTATTGATCTCCGCGACCCATTATTGAACCGCCTCTCTATCTTGGGGCCTTAATGTGCTTGATCATCGTCGCTATTGGAGAACACCCTGAGTTCCCCTTGATCATTGCTGCCAATCGCGATGAATTCTTTGAGCGCCCAGCAAGACAAGCTGAGTTCTGGAATGATGCGCCACATATTCTAGCAGGTAAAGACCTACGCCGTGGTGGAACTTGGTTGGGAGTGACCAGAACGGAACGGTTCGCAGCGCTTACGAACTTTCGGGATCTCTCCCGTCCTATCGCTAATGGCCCTTCTCGTGGAGAACTTGTGCGCAATGCGTTGGATGCTGATATCGACCCTACGAGTTCGGAACAATACGATGGCTTCAATCTAATTTATGGGCCTATGGATGCGTTGAGATATCACAACAACATTGATGGGTCGGATCTGCTGTTGAGCTCCGGCATTCATGGATTGAGCAATCATTTATTGGATACGCCATGGCCGAAAGTGGTTTCTGCCAAAATAGCTGTTGCAGCTGCAATGGATGGATCGACCGATCTTCTTGTGGATCGTCTTTTTTCTGTGCTTGGTTCTGCCGAACGTGCATCAGATAGTGACCTTCCTAAAACCGGTGTTCCGCTTGAGTGGGAGCGATCCTTGTCTTCAATTTTCATTGCAACGAACGGTTATGGCACGCGTTGCTCAACGGTTCTCCTGGTCGACTTGCATGGAACGGTGACGTTCGAGGAAAGGACTCATTCGCCTGTTGCTTTACCAGCGGTTAAGTTCAGCTTTAAGGTCTGAAGCTTCCACTGTTCGATCCGTGAACTGAATCATTGACTTGAACAAACTCGATCCTACTGAAACTATTTGTAACACGGTTGCGTTATAAAGGCAGGGTTCGGGAAACCGTTCCCAAGGCATACTGATCACCAAGGGAAACTGCCTCGCGGCGTTAAAAATCCCGATCCGGGCCCGTAAGCCGGGAGATCAGGAAGAAATGAAACCAGCCCCGTAAGGCTGGTTTCGCCGTTTCTGAATGTTTCGTTTCAGGATCAATGCGCTCCAATAATAAGCCGTTGTGAATAAGAGCCGACCCGAAGAATATGCATACCGACGGCCAAACCCTGAAGATCGAGGCTTGCTGAGTTCTTGTTCACCACTTTGGTTACAACGGACTTGCCCTGTGCATCGTAAAGGATGATCGATCCTAATGGTTCTGAACCCGAATTCGATATATAAGCCGTGGTCCCTATGATCTGGATCGACGGTTCATTAGCAAGAGCCACATTGGGTAATCCATTCGTACCGTCGATACACGCTTCGAAGAGATCGAATTCAAGTGGGGTAGGCAAGGACCACACGACCGGTGTGTTTGGTCCATTAAGCCAGCCCGCAGCCTGTATACCGAATGTGGATTGTCCACCAGAAGGCGGATCTTGCGGGAAACAATCCATTGTATAGCTGCCCGGTGGAAGGCAGATCGTGTCCTGAACGTATTGGATCGTATCGGTCATTGTCCAGGTGCCTGAACCCATGATGTTTGCATTCGTATCACTAATGGTCCAATCAAATTCACCAATGGCCAACCCTCCCCCGAAATTTTGGATCGTCGGATAAACCGCAACGCATGGATCGGCCGGGCACAGATCGAACAAGGGAGTCCAAGAGCACGCGAGTTCGGTCGTAAAACCGGTCCACAGTTCCAAGGTGCCAAGGAATGGACTTTCAGGAACGACCGCACCTTGAACTAGTGGCAGAACATGCCAATTATCAATCCCGATACCAAAGAAATTCGTGATCTCCATCGCTAATGTATCGCCATTCGCATCGAATAGAATGAAGTTCGGATAGTCGAACAGGGTATTCAAGTTCATGTTAGATACATGGATCACGATCGAGGTATCGGTGAATGGATGCCACTGGATGCTGATAACGTCTAAACTATCGCATGCTGCTCCTCCCGTAGTTACTTCAAAGAAATGTTGGCCCACAGCGGCGAGATCATCCACCTGTGTACCGTTGATCACAATGGTATACTGGCCGGCATCGAGCATGCCGAGCGTTATTGTTTCAGTGTGTGGTACGATCACTGTGGCCCCACCATCATCCATTGCAGTGATATAAATATTCACCACATTGTTCGTTATTGTAGCGCTTGCCGCACTGACGTATGCTCCGGTGCTGGATAGGCCACCGGTCAGTTCGATCGATACATTATCCGCTGTTGTGGGATCGTTAGGTTGCACATCAATATCACTGATGTAGAAATAGGTCTGCGCATTCAATTGAAATGCGAATGTGATGATCAACGAGGAGAGTATGATTCGTAGCATGAGAAAGGGTTTGCAAATGAGACGGCTCGAACGGTTAAAAAGCTGCCTCAGCTCTTCATATTATCGAAGGTCAACGGCAACTCGAAGTCCTTTTCTTTACAAAGAGCCATCATCGCCTGAAGGTCGTCTATCTTTTTACCGGTCACCCGGATCATATCATCCATGATCTGTGGCTGCACTTTCAAACCACTTTCCTTAATCGCTTTAATGATCTTCTTCGCTGTTTCGCGCTCTATCCCTTGCTTGATCTTGATGATCCGATAAAGCACTTTTCCGCTTGGCACCGGTTCCTCCGAAAGATCATAACTGCGCACATCAACTTTCTGCTTGCCACTACGCTCCAACAATAGATCCAGAATGGAATCAAGTTTCATGTGATCCTCCGTGCTGATCTTGATCGTGAGTGCTTTTTGATCCGCTTCTACTTTGCTATTCGTACCGCGCAGATCATAGCGTGATTCGAGTTCGCGTTTAACAACGTTCACGGCGTTATCGAGCATTTGAAGGTCGACTTTCGAAAGGATATCTACGGATGGCATGGTGGATCTGCGTGCTAGTTCACCGCGAAGATATGATCAGCATAAGAACCATCAGTGAACGGCTTAATCAGAAGTAAGCGGTTATCACACATGAACCCCAAGCATGGTCACGTCCTGTGGTGAATTGGCGCGTAATGAAACTCTTGGTGTAACTAAGTCCGATCCCGCGGTAGCGGAGCGTTACTCCGCCCTCTGCAAAAAGCACGATCCGTTCCATATTCGTCGGTGCGATCACGTGCGGATCATAAGTGTTGAAGAGTCCTCCTTGAAAGGTGGCATCGTAACCAACAAAGCGAGCATTCCCTTGCAAGAATGTACTGATCCGAAGTTTCTTCAGGATATCCACGGGTTCATCAAAGTGTGAATTGAACAGACCGATCTCTCCTCGCAAGTTCACGTCCGCGTGTGTTCGAAAGCTTCCAACAGTTGCACCAGCCCCACCGCTGATCTCGGCGAATCGCGATGCGATCAACCGTTGGTCGAACTGTAGTGCGTAATTCACGATCACATCGTTCTGTATCTGGAATTGCCAACCCAAGGGTTCAATATTATTCAGTGCTTTATGGATCCCACGCTGTTCTCCGGCACACAAGGCGCATGGCCCGATAATGCCAATGGAAAGCGCTGATGTAAGCTGTTCTTTCCGATCCGTGTTGGTGGATTTTGAACGTTGGCCGATGTACAATGCTGCTGCGAAAGGACGATCGGTGCGCAAGATGGTATCGCGCCGGATGCTGGTCGGCGTAAAGCATTCCTGTTGTGCGAAGAGATTATCCTGCTGTCTGGCCGCACCGCTGAAACGTGGTAATACGTGGCGAAGCGGTGAGCTCGAGATCCACGGAGTACGTAATTCCAACCGTATGCCTTGAGTGAAGTATTGATCGGTTGCCGTGAAAAAATCATTGTCATACCGAAAGCGGAACCAGCGTTCTTCGGGAGTTCCACCGAATAGGTATGATGCACTAACACAATTAAAAATGATCACAACTAGTGTGAGCACGAAACGGGTCCCCATGCCACATTTACGTGCAACGATACTGATCGGATCGCTGAATTACGGTCGTTAACCACTTCCTTTGTACATTCAAAGCTTTATACGATCTCATCACATGGCGACCGAAACATTTAAATATCCCGAAACGACAAATTACATCGCTGGTAAACCAGTGAACGGCACTCCCAAGAAAATGGATGTTCGCTCGCCGTTGGATGGGAGCATAATCAGTACCGTTGCACTTTCAACCGCAAAGGATCTTGATGTCGCTGTGAAAGCCGCGGAAGCCGCATTCCCAGCGTGGAGCGGCACTCCGATCAAAGAGCGATCGCAGATCTTTTTCAGGTACCGCGAATTACTATCCAAGAATCGTGAAGAATTGGCCCTGCTCGTGCATACAGAGAACGGCAAGACTATGGATGAGTCCTATGCCGAGGTGGACAAGAGCATGGAACTTACGGAATTTGCTTGTAGCCTGCCGCAGTTGGTACAAGGTGAATTGCTCGAAGTGAGTAAAGGCGTAGAGTGCCGTATCGAGCGCAAACCATTGGGAGTGGTAGCCAGCATTGCACCTTTCAACTTTCCGAACATGGTGCCGCATTGGACCATCCCGAACGCATTGATGTTGGGCAATACCATGATCCTGAAGCCAAGTGAAGTGGTGCCGATCAGTGCCATTCGCATTGCTGAATTGCTGAAGGAAGCCGGATTGCCTGATGGTGTGTTCAATGTGGTGAACGGTGATCGCGAGATCGTTGAAGCGATATGTGATCATCCCGGAATTAAGGCGGTGAGTTTTGTCGGTAGTACCAAGGTTGCAAAACTGGTGTACATCCGTGCATGCGCATCCTTGAAGCGTGCGTTGTGCCTGGGCGGAGCGAAGAACCACCTGCTCGTTCTACCCGATGCACATCTGGAAATGACAGCCAGTAACGTTGTAGCGAGCATGAGCGGATGTGCTGGACAGCGTTGTATGGCCGCAGCGCAAATGGTGGGGATCGGCGCTGTGGACCACATTATTCAACAGATGCTTATCGAAGCCAAGAAGTTGATCCCCGGAAAGAATTTGGGACCTGTGATCAGCAAAGCATCCTACGAATGGATCCTCGGTTTCATAGATGAAGCGGAAAAGGCAGGTGCAAAAGTGATCCTCGATGGTCGCAACCCAAAAGTGGATGGTGGTGCAAAAGACGGATACTATCTGGGGCCCACGATCATCGATCACGTTACTGCGGACATGCGCATTTCAAAAGAAGAAGTGTTCGGTCCCGTCATCAGCATTATACGAGCAAAGGACCTCGATGCCGCGATCGCGATCGAGAACGCAAACCCGTATGGTAATGCCGCTGCCGTCTTCACACAAAGTGGTGGACAGGCGCGTCAAGTCATGGAACGCGCCAGTGCCGGTATGATCGGTGTAAACATCGGTGTACCCGTGCCACGCGAACCCTTTAGTTTCGGCGGTTGGAATGATAGCAAGTTCGGTACTTGCGACATCACGGGAAAAAGCTCCATTGAATTCTGGACACAACTGAAAAAGACCACCACCAAGTGGAATCCTGAGGGGAAGACGAATTGGATGAGCTGATAAATAGAACGCTGATGACGCTGAAAGATCTGATGATCACAGATAGATGCTCCCTTTCAGATGCGCGTTGATCCATTCTTTCCCCGTCATCTGCGTTCCATTATCTATGTAATTGCACACTATGAGCACGACCACCAAGACCAACCCCGCCGAGATCCACAAGGACAATCTCGAGCATTCGGTCTATAGCTGAACAAGTGATCTGGCCCTTCCTCGGTTTAAAGACAACAGTCGGAAGCCTGAGCGCGGGGAAGTGGGGCGGCAACCCTGATCCCTGCTAGTTCAAACCGCATACATTTACCATCATGGAAGGTGTATCGCCCGTAATAGCGCCGCTTAGCCCCGAAGAGGTGCAGACCGTTGAGGAGTTCCGTAAGCGGCGGAATACGGCGGTGCTCGCCGTGATGTTCACGGATATTGTGGGCAGCACCAATGCAACGGAACGCTTGGGTGAAAAGGTATACACGGGCTTGCGGCATTTGCATGACGAGTTGGTTCGAAAGATCATTACTCGTGATGGAGCGGGTACTATCGTTAAAGAGATCGGTGACTCTTTTCTATGCGTTTTCGCCGAGCCTTCTGCCGCTGTGGAACGTGCGGTGGAAGTTCAGCGGGCCATCCATATGAACCGCGAAAACCTTTCCGCAGGGGAATACACGCTCACAGTGCGGATCGGCATCCACATGGGACAGGTGGCTGTTGAGGATTCCTTGCGACAGGATGTTTTCGGTAGGCAAGTAAATATGGCGGCGCGTATCGAATCATTGGCCAGCGGTGGGCAAGTGCTTACGTCCCGGTCCGTATGGGAGAATGCCGTCGGTTGGGCCGCTAACGATCCATCGGCTGACATCGGCCATATCCGCTATGGAAAAGCCAAACTAAAAGGCTTCGATGAGCCGGTGGAGCTCTTCGGCTTCCATTCGAAAAAGGCCGTTGTCCCGCCAGCGCCAGCGCCGATCAAGTCGCAAAAAAGACGATCCTTGTTTGCTGCGGTTTCAATAGGGATCCTCGTGGGCGCTATGGTCTACGGCCTATTCAAGTTGTACAACGGCCGAGTGGCTCCCAAAGATGTGGCATTCACCGACGGCAAACCGTATTACATCCAATTCGATTTTTCCGCCTTGCAGCCGGACAGCACTGCCGCTTGGGTGGACACGGCGGCCATTAAGAGCGCGTTCGTATCACAGGCCATTTTCGTGTTTGCACCCATGGCTGTTTGGGGCGAGGATGAGCTTAGGGCGCATTGCGCGAATGCGGGAATTACATATAAGCGCCATCAGAATGAAAGTTCATTGGATTCACCTTTCTTTCGAGATACTTTGGGGCTCGCTGGTGCCTTTTTCATCACAGCCTTGCCAATGGTCAAAGGTTCGGTCGATGATACGCTTCGGACGAAGGTGCGGAGCGATCTCTATCCGGAATCGACAACGTCAAACGCTGCAGTCGTCATGTGCTTTATGACTGCGAAGGGGTTGGAGAAAGAGGCTCGGAACACTTTGCAGTATATAATGGATGTGAGTAAGCGGAAGAGCCTTGGAACGGTGATCATGGTGGACGACAATACCTTCACCTTCAGGTTGGCGCCTGGTGCGGTCGTGTCCAAAGGAGCTAGGGTTTTCTTGAGACGGTATTACGTTGGCTACGAAGGCCTAAAAGTGCGACTGGCCGATACACATATGTATTTAGAAAACTACCGGAATGTTCTGCGGGATCCTGCGAAATGGGATGATTTGGTAGAGCCTGATGAATTACCTGAGGGCATGACGGTTCAGGATGCGCTGATGGCGGTCATCGGAAGTTTGGAAGGCGATTCGGTCGAGATCCAGAAGCAGCTGAATGATGATCCGAATTTCAGCGGTACGTATTATCCTAGTGTCGCTGTGGGCGGCTTCGTCACCGCGATAGCCGATTCCGTGGCGCAGACCACGTGGGAAGGGGACTACCCTGACCGGCCACGACCGGGCGATGATGTTCAGCTTGAATGATAAAGTGCAACTCGGCTACATTTCAGGGCTTGGGATTCGACAGACCTATGACCTGTCCTGATCCAATATGCCACTCCAATTATACGTGACTTTCAACAAAAGAACGCAGGCGAATAGCCTAGAAGAGCTTCAGATAAACCGAAGATAAATTGTTGAACTTTGTACGTTTGAATGGAATCCGGATCGCTCCGGACCATCAACTAGCGAAATAGAAAGACCATGGCCCTGCGCCAACCAACATGAGTATGCAAACCAAAACCAACCCCTCCGAGATCCTAAAGGACAACCTCGAACACAGCATTTTCAGTTGGAGCAAGCAAAGCGGCTTGATTCCACTGAACATCGAACGTGCAAAAGGGCTTTACCTCTACACACGAGAGGGAAAGAAGATCCTCGATTTCAGTTCGCAATTGATGAACGTGAATATTGGGCATGGACATCCGAAAGTGGCGGAAGCCGTGGCGAAACAGATGGCTGAGCTGAGTTACGTGCATCCCGGTATGATCACCGAGGCTCGTGGAAAGTTGAGTAAGAAATTGAGCGAGATCACTCCTGGTACTTTGAACCGTACGTTCTTTACGAACGGCGGTACCGAAGCAGTGGAACATGCAATGAAGTTGGCCCGTTTGCATACCGGTCGTCACAAGATCATTACACTTTACCAGAGCTACCACGGTGCTACATATGGTGCATTAACGGCAGGTGGCGATCCACGCGGATTGCCTCATGATAGCCAAGGTGTACCCAACATCATCCATGTTGAGAATCCGTACTTCTATCGCTGTCCTTGGAATAGCAAGACGCCTGAAGAGTGCACCGAGAACGCACTAGCACATTTGGAACGCGTGATGAAATTCGAAGGCCCGCAATACATCGCGGCCATCATGATGGAAGGGGAGAGCGGTTCCAGTGGCTGCATTAAATACCCACCGGGTTATTGGAAAGGCGTTAGCGCAATTGCCGAGAAGTACGGTATTCTGACAATTTGCGATGAGGTGATGAGCGGCTTTGGTCGCACCGGAAAGTGGTTCGGTATTGATCATCATGGTGTGGTGCCGGATATCATGTGCATGGCGAAAGGACTCACTGCCGGTTACATCCCACTCGGAGGTATCATCGTGAAAGAAGAGATCATCAAGCACTTCGATGATAAGCCATTACCCATCGGACTGACATACAGCGCGCATGCCGTGGCTTGTGCTGCGGGCAATGCTGTTCTTGATATTTACGAAGAAGAGAACCTGGTTGAGAATGCTGCCAACATGGGCCGCTATGTGGATGAAAGTGTGGCCAAACTCGCCCAGAAACACCCGAGCATCGGAGATTTCCGCAATACAGGGTTGCTCGGTTGCATTGAACTGGTAAAGAACCGCGATACCAAAGAACCCATGGCACCTTGGAACGCAACACCTGATCAAATGGGCGTCATGAACAAAGTGGCTGCCAAGCTGACCGAGCTCGGCATGTTCACTTTCGTGCGCTGGAACTGGATCTTCGTTGCACCGCCACTTACGATCGGCAAAGAAGGGATTGATGAAGGGATGGAGATCATCAGCAAGGCCTTGAGTATTGCGGATGAGGGGTGCAACTAAATCACGGATCGTGTGCGGGGTATCTTAACTGATCCGTTAAGGGCGTTATCGCTTCCATGCCGAAGTCCACTACCTATATTCTGCTCTTTAGAGGTGTTGGCGGAGAAACACAACTACCTGTTGACCCATTGCGAAAGGCGCTTACGGAATTGGGCTTCACTGGAGTGACCACGTACATCAACAGCGGCAACGCATTGGTGCGGAGCACGTTTACTCGGGATAAGACTCTTGCCAAAGTAGTGGAACTGTGCAAGGAGCAGTTCGGTTTCGATAAACCCATTTTCGCGTCAACGGCTGCGGAATGGGCTGAGGTGATCGCCAACAACCCGTTCCCGAACGCCTTAGCGACACCCAAGTTCTTGCACGCGGCATTGTTGGCTTCTGCAGCCGATGCGGCCCGTATAAAAGCCATTCAAGCTATAGCTGTGGATGGCGAGCAACTGAAGGTGGTGAAGTGCGTGGCCTACATCCACACTCCGAATGGCTTCGGCACTTCCAAAATGGCCGCCAAATTCGATAAGGGTATTGGAGTAGTGAACACTGCCCGCAATTGGAACACTGTGCTGAAGTTACACGAGTTGGCCTTGGCGTTGGAAGAGATGTGACGTAGAGGGCTCCGTGAGTTGATCTGTGAGCTGGTTCGCAATTGGTGTTTGAAGCCTTTGCGGAGTAACTCACTCCTTATACCAATCCACCAGACGTACTTCGATCTTTGGATCACCCGTGTTCACCAGTTCTTTGAACCGTTCCACATCACTTAACCCTTCCGGACCGCGGTAGTGGCATGGATACACCACTTTCGGCTGAAAAGCAAGCACACCGCTAGCCGCTTGGTCTACTGTCATGGTGTATGGTAGGTTCATGCAAACAAAGGCGATGTCGATGTTCTTCAGTGCGCGCATTTCCGGGATGTCCTCTGTATCACCGGAGATGTAAATGCGCTCTCCCCCCATAGTGAGCACATAGCCGTTGCCGCGTCCTTTTGGGTGGCGTGGGTCGTTAGGGTCGGGCATATTATACATTGGTATGGCCTCAATACCAATGCTGTTCTTTTCGATAGATGCGCCATTGGCAAGTACGGAAGTGATCTTTTGCAACGCTTCGGGGAGTAGGTCCATTACAGCTTGCGGCGCAATGATTTGCGCTTTGCTCAGATCAAATTCTTGCAAGGTCTTTGCATCAAAGTGGTCTCCGTGGATGTCCGTGATCAGGATCAGATCCGGTGCGGCATACTGCTTGAAACGATAAGCGCCATCGTGCGGGTCCACATAGACCGTTACGCCGTTCCATTCCAACACCAAGGCGCTATGGTGAACAGGTGCGATCTTGACGGCAGTTGCTTCGCTGTGGATCATATTCTGAGCGCTTGTCGTATTCATGGCAAAGGCGCAAGCGAGCGTAGCGCCAATGATTAGTAAATGGGAAGGTAGGGACGCTAACATGGCCCGAAGTTACGGTAAGGCCTTTTCGATATGATCGATCAAGTTGTCGTCAAGAGGAGTAAGCTTTGTATGCACTCCGATCCCAGATCGAACAACATTCCGTTCCTTGGCCCCATTAACGCAATGGTAGATCAACCGTTCACGCACAGCATCAAAAACTCCCCACTCTACAGCGAAGACCTGGCGCCGATCCCAGTAGAAAAACGCACGTGGAGCAAATGGAACCTCGCGGCATTATGGGTGGGAATGGCCGTATGCATTCCTACGTACCTATTGGCGAGTTACATGATGCGCGCTGGCCTTAGCTGGCAAGCCGCACTTACTATTATCGGCTTGGCTAATTTGGTGATCACCATACCTATGGTCCTCAATGGCCATGCGGGCGTGAAGTATGGTATTCCTTTTCCTGTGCAAGGTCGTGCAGCTTTCGGAACGGTCGGCATTCACATTCCAAGTATCGTAAGAGCGATCGTTGCATGTGGATGGTTCGGCGTGCAAACATGGATCGGAGGTTTGGCGATCTATTCCATATGGAATGCTGCAACTGGTGATGTTGGTGATCTTGGATTGAGCGCTGGAAAATTCATTGCGTTCGGGATCTTCTGGTTGATCCAGATCTGGTTCATTTGGCGCGGTACCGAAAGCATAAAATGGCTGGAGACATGGGCTGCACCGATCCTGATCATCATCGGGATGCTATTGATCGGCTGGGGTGCAACGAATGCGGGCGGATTAAGTGTAGCACTGGAACAAGGCAAACAATTGCAACATGCAACTGCCGTGTTGGTGCCTTACGCGGATGCCACTACCGGTCACGAATTGCGATTAACGCCGTTGGTCGGTTCGGATGGAGTACCAAAAGCCACGGAGTATCGAATTGTTCCTAGAACTAAAATGGATGGCGGATCGGATGCTTGGCTACCGATCACTAGTTCGACGACAAGTCATGCAATGGGAGTTGAACCATCAGTGAATGTTCAGTTCCGGAACGCTGAAGGGCAAGAGTCAACCATACTAAAAGTTGGTGCTAGCCCCGGTGTGCCGGAAAGTGCAGGTTTTATGAGCTACTTATTGTGGTTCACAGCAATGGTCGGTTTTTGGGCAACCATGGCGATCAGTATCTCGGACATTACACGTTATGCAAGTAGCCAGAAGGATCAATTGGCCGGGCAGTTCATCGGCTTGCCGGGTACCATGATCTTTTATTCGTTCGTCGGGATCTTCGTCACAAGCGCGGCGGTCATCGCCTTCCGGGATGTACTTATTGCAGAGGATGCACCGTGGGATCCCGTTTCGTTGGTCAGCAAATTCTCCAGTCCAGGCGTTGTCATTTTTGCACAATTGGCGATGTTGATCGCAACACTCAGTACCAATATTGCAGCCAACGTCATAGCACCCGCGAACGCATTCAGCAACTTGTTCCCACAGAAGATCAGTTTCAGGGTTGGTGGTGTGATCGCTGGGTTGATCGGTATCTTGATCTGCCCATGGTGGTTGCTCGATGAGATCAGCGGACTTCTGATCTTCGTGAGCGGATTGCTTGGTCCGGTGTTGGGCATTCTGTTGTGCGACTATTTCATCATCCGCAAGAAAGAATTGTCAGTGCCAGATCTTTTCGCGGTGGACGGCAAGTACCGTTTCACTTCTGGCTTTAACATAGTAGCGATCGTCGCGCTTGTTGTCGGTGTGTTCGCCGCACTTATCGGTTTCTGGGTCGAAGCGCTGGCTTTGCTTTATCAACTTTCTTGGTTCACTGGGTTCGTAGTAGCCTTTGTGGTGTATTGGCTTGGAATGAGGCCACGACCCCAAGTCATCTGAGAGCTAGATCTAGAAAGCGTAGCGACGATCAACGATCAGCCAAAATTGATAGTTGAGCTTATGTGATTACGCTTCAATAGCTAATACTTCTTGGTTCCAGGAAAATTCAAACGCTTACCGCCTCTTGCTGGAATATCCAATCCAATGCTTCCGATGGTTTAGGGAACCATGCTACTTTGAACGTGAGCTGACCATGGACTGCGGTGAAGGACCGCTGAACACTGGTCTGGTTGAAGTAGTCAGACGATTCCAAGATCGCCATTTTTTCTAACCGCGAATCAAATAATTTCGGGAACCAGACCTCGTTCGCCCACTGCTCATCCGATTTAAGGATCGCCGTCATTTCGCGTAGGTCGGCGATCCAATACACCAGATCAAACTTCACGACAATATCCAGCGCCAATTCGAGGCTTGAACGATACTGGTCGCTGCGCGCATGGCCCTTCCATTCTAAGTGGATCAATTCATTATTTGCTGACCTGCGTATCGATAAATACGGCTCGTCCAATACAGTGATCATACTATGAAGTGGCGACAGTTCCATTGGTGTGCGAAAAGTACTCAGATCAGAGCGAAAATGCCAGTGATATAGCACGAAATGGTAGTTAGTAAGGAAGAGTTTGATGTTCACTGATGAGATAATCTGGACTTGCGTGAGGGATAGTAGTGGAAAGCCCGTAAGCGAGGAGTCCCGCAGTCCGCCGTACGGCGGACTGCGGGACTCCTCGCTTACGGGCTTGCACCCTTCGACTCCGCTCAGGGCAACTCCAAACCCGACCCGAAGTTCCCTGAGCGGAGCCGAAGGGTACGAAGGGGCACGCCCAACTTCTGATCCAACCAAGTAACTTGGAGCCGATACTGACACCCTATTGATCATGAGCATACTGATAAAGAACGGAACCGTTGTAACCGCCGCTGATTTCCACCGCGCCGATGTCCTCATTGAAGGCGAACACGTAAAGGCCATTGGCCATGGTCTTGCTGCTGAAGGAGCTGAGGTGATTGATGCGAAAGGTATGTTCGTATTGCCCGGAGGTATCGATCCGCATGTGCATTTGGACATGCCGTTCATGGGCACGTTCAGCAGTGATAATTACGAGACCGGAACGCGCGCTGCCTTGCATGGCGGTACAACTACTGTGATCGATTTCATACTACAGACCCAAGGTAAAAGTTTGCGACATGCGCTGGAACAATGGCAAGGCCGCATGCAGGGCAATCTTTTCGGTGATCTCAGCTGGCACATGGCCGTTACCGATTTCAACGATGAGACGAAGAAGGAAGTGAAGGAGATGATCGAGCAGGAAGGCATCACCAGTTTCAAAACCTTCATGGCCTACAAGGGCGCGTTGATGATCGATGACCGCCAAATGGTTGGTCTGATGAACGAAGTGAAGGCGCAGGGCGGACTCGTTACGGTGCATGCGACGAACGGCGATATGATCGATTTTCTGGTTCAGAAACACCGGGCTGAAGGGAAGATGGCACCGCTGTACCACTACTTATCTCAGCCAGAGATCACCGAGGCTGAAGCGAGTGGCCGCTTTGCGGATATGGCTTGGCACACGGGTGTACCGGCGTACATCGTACACATGACCTGCGAAGGTGCATTGAACCATGTTCGCGATGCGACGCGACGCAACCAGCGCGTGTTGGCCGAGACATGCATTCAGTATTTGTTGCTGGATGCTTCGCTTTATGAACAGGCTGATGGCGCGAAATGGGTGATGAGCCCGCCGTTGCGTGAGAAGAAGGATCAGGCCGCTTTGTGGGGTGCGATCGAGCAAGGTTCCATCCAGGTAGTAGCAACGGATCATTGCCCCTTTATGATGGCGCAGAAAGCGATGGGTTCCGCAGATTTCTCGAAGATCCCCAACGGACATCCAGCGATAGAACACCGGATGGAGTTGCTCTTCAGCGAAGGTGTGAACAAGAAACGGATCTCATTGAACAAGTTCGTGGAAGTGACCGCTACGAATCCTGCCAAGATCTTCGGGATGTTTCCGCGCAAAGGGACGATCGGCATTGGAAGCGATGCGGACATTGTGATACTTGATCCGAACGAAAAGCATACACTCAGCGCCAAAACGCACCACATGAACGTGGACTATAGTGGCTATGAAGGCATGCAACTGACCGGCAAGGTTAAGACCGTGATCCTACGTGGACAAGTGGCTATCGACAAAGGCGAGGTGAAGATCAAGAAGGGATACGGGCAGTTCATAAAGCGGAACAAGGTGAGTGGAATGCTTTGAAGGAATGGCACGCTGATAACGCAGTAAGAACGGATAAACACTGATATGAAGGATGGACAGGAATATTTACATAGTGAGTTGACCGATGTTATTATTAAAGCGTTCTATGCTGTGTATAATAGGTTGGGTTATGGCTTCCTTGAGAAGGTTTATGAAAATGCCATGTTGTTGGAATTAAAGGAGATGGGACTTTCAGTTGAGCGGCAAAGACCAATTACCGTACTATATCATGATCAAGAAGTTGGGCAATACTATGCAGACCTCATAGTCGATAATAAAGTGATCCTGGAATTGAAGGCAGCAGATGGATTACGAGATGAGCATGTTCATCAATTGATCAACTATCTCAAAGCTACACGTATCGAAGTCGGCATACTGTTTAACTTCGGGACCAAACCGCAATTCAAAAGAAAGATCTTCACGAACTCTTGATCTGCGTTGATCAGTTCTTTCAGCGTTATCAGCGTTCTCTATTTTCCTAGAACATGCCAAGAAAAATAAAGTCCGGTCTTATCCAAATGAGCCTGCCCATGACCGAGGGCGAAGGAACGATCCCAGAGATCATCAACGCGATGGTGCAAAAGCACATTCCGATGATCGAGGAAGCAGGCAAAAAAGGTGTGCAGATCCTGTGTTTGCAGGAGATCTTCAATACGCCCTATTTCTGTCCCGGTCAAGATCATAAATGGTACGAAAGCGCGGAAAGCGTTCCTGGACCTACCACGGAATTGATGCAGACCTACGCGAAGAAGTACAACATGGTGATCATCGTTCCGATCTATGAGAAGGAATCAGCCGGTGTGTTGTACAACACAGCCGCAGTGATCGATGCGGATGGCACCTACCTTGGAAAGTACCGCAAGAACCACATTCCACATACCACAGGCTTCTGGGAGAAATTCTTCTTCAAGCCCGGCAATCTTGGTTATCCCGTCTTCCAAACGAAGTATGCCAAAGTGGGTGTGTACATCTGCTATGATCGTCACTTTCCTGATGGTGCGCGTTGCTTAGGACTGAACGGTGCTGAGATCGTATATAACCCTTCAGCCACAGTAGCCGGTTTAAGTGAATACCTCTGGAAACTTGAGCAACCAGCGCATGCCGCGGCGAACGGTTACTTCATGGGTTGCATTAATCGCGTTGGTGAGGAGAAACCATGGAACCTCGGAAAGTTCTACGGACAATCATATTTTGTGGATCCACGCGGTCAGATCTTCGCACAAGCAAGCCGCGATGATGATGAATTACTGATCGTGGAATTCGATCTGGATATGATCGAGGAGGTGAGAAGCACTTGGCAGTTCTACAGAGATCGGCGACCGGAGACATACGGTAGACTCACGGAACTATAGAACGCTGATGACGCTGATTGATATGATAGAGAATGATGAAAGCCAACTTCTGGATGCTGGGAATTACAAGCATTCGGAGTTGACGGAACAAGTCATTAAGGCGTTCTACACAGTGTACAACACGTTGGGCTACGGGTTCCTTGAAAAGGTTTACGAGAACGCGATGCTCCATGAGCTGAGGAAAATGGGATTGAATGTTAAGAACCAGCACCCGATAACGGTCTTCTATGATGGTGTGAAAGTGGGAACCTACTCTGCAGATCTTTTGGTTGAAGAACTCGTCATTATTGAGTTGAAGGCGGCAAAGGACTTCTGCGAGGCAGACGAATACCAATTGGTTAATTACCTCAAGGCAACAAATAGTGAAGTAGGTCTTTTACTGAACTTTGGGAAGAAGCCACGCATCAAAAGAAAAGTCTTCTCAAACCTATCATAAGTTGATCATAAAGATCAGCGTCATCAGCGTTCCTCTATTACCATGGCAGAATACAAGAAACCAACCACCGAAGCCGAGTTCAACGCCAACTTCCATCCGAAGAAACCGTTGATGACGGATACCGAAGCATATTACGAAAGCTCGCGCTGTCTGTATTGCTACGACGCGCCATGTGTAACTGCTTGCCCGACAGGGATCGACATTCCTCAGTTCATTCGGCAGATCAATAGTGGAACCAATGAAGGTGCCGCCAAAACGATCTATGATAGCAATTGGATGGGACATGCTTGCGGCAATGTCTGCCCAACAGAGGAACTGTGCGAAGGTGCTTGTGTATACAATCATAGCGATGTGAAACCGATCGAGATCGGAAGGTTGCAAGCACACGCCACGGCGGAAGTGATCCGTACCAAAAAGAAATTATTCCGAGTTGGAAAGGACACCGGAAAGAAGGTGGCGGTGATCGGTGCAGGTCCTGCGGGGATCTCGGCTGCGTGCGAGTTGCGGATGTTGGGACATGCCGTAACTATATATGAAGCAAGGGCATTGCCAAGCGGCCTTTGCGTTCATGGGGTGGCACCTTACAAGCTCACCAACGAAGAAGCGTTGGATGAAATGGCTTATTTGCAAGAACAGTTCGGGTTTGATGTGCATTATAACAAAGCCATTGCAGGTCGTGCGGATCTTGAAAAACTGGAGAAGGACTTCGACGCGATCTTCATCGGGATCGGTCTTGGAAGTACCTCCAAATTAGGCGTTATCGGCGAGGACAAGAAAGGCGTGCTCGGCGCTTTGGAATATGCAGAGGAATTGAGGATGAAGCACCACAAATCACCTATCGGGAACAAGGTGATCGTGCTTGGCGGAGGAAATACAGCAATGGATGCCGCCAGCGAAAGTTGCCGAATGGGTGCAGAGAGTGTTATCATCGCCTACCGCCGTGGTGCGGACGAGATGGGTGCCTACTCGTTCGAGTTCGACCTTGCGAAGAAGAGTGGTGCGAAGGCATTGTTCAACGTTACACCTGTTGAGATCATGGGTAATGGCTCGGTGACCGGTGTAAAATTCATTCGCAACAAAGCTGCTTATGGTAAGATCGAAGCGATAGCCGGAAGCGAGTTCATTGAGCCTTGCGACATGGTGTTGCTCGGCACGGGACAGGGCAAACAAGTGGACCTGCTGGAACAGATCTCAGGAGTGAAGCTCGAACACAAAAGCCGCATTCTCGATGATCGAGGTCGCTTGGTAGTGAACGAACATTACCAGACCAACAACCCGAAATACTTTGCTGCAGGCGATGCGGTGAACGGTGGTGTGGAAGTGGTGAACGCAGCCGCCGAAGCGAAGAAAGCAGCACACGGGATCAATGCTTATTTAAACAATTGAATCGAATAAGAAGCAGAGTTTGGGAACCAGTGAGTAAGAAGCAGTCCCATTTTCTGATCTTCTGATCATCTAATTTTCTGATCAAACATGGCCGATCTAAGAACAAACCTAGCAGGCATCAAAAGCCCAAACCCATTTTGGCTGGCTTCTGCTCCACCAACGAACTCCGGCTACCAGATTATGAAAGCCTTCGATGCAGGCTGGGGTGGTGCAGTGTGGAAAACACTTGGTGTACCTGTGGTGAATGTGAGTAGCCGTTACGGTGCGTTGAACTACCGTGATAATCGCATGGTGGGCTTCAATAACATCGAGCTGATCACCGACCGACCACTTGCAGACAACCTCCGCGAGATCTCCGAAGTGAAAAAGCGCTTCCCGGATCATGCAGTGATTGCTTCTTTGATGGTGGAAACCCGCGAAGAATGGCACAACATAGTGCGCGATGTGGAGAATGCGGGTGCGGATGGGATCGAACTCAATTTCGGTTGTCCACATGGCATGTGCGAGCGCGGAATGGGTAGCGCTGTTGGTCAAGAACCCAAAGTATTACAGACCATTGTTGAGTGGGTGAAGGAAGTTGCCAAGGTCCCGGTGATCACAAAGCTTACACCGAATATTTCGGATATAACCAGACCAGCGCGTGCAGCCAGAGCAGGTGGTAGCGACGCGATCTCGTTGATCAATACGATCCAAAGTGTGATCGGCGTTGATCTTGATACGTTCGTGTCTAGCCCGAGTGTAGATGGTAAAAGCACGAACGGTGGTTACTGCGGCCCGGCCGTAAAGCCAATCGCATTGAACATGCTCAAGAATTGCGCACAGGACAACCAAGTGGGCATTCCGATCAGTGGAATAGGGGGTGTTGAAACTTGGCGTGATGCTGCGGAATTCATTCTTCTCGGCGCAACTTCCGTGCAAGTGTGTACTGCCGTGATGCACTATGGCTTCGGAATTATCCGCGACCTGAACTCCGGTTTGGAGCGCTACATGGACGAAAAGGGCTTCAAGACGATTGAGGATTTCCGAGGCAAAGCACTACCGAACATCCTGCATTGGGAAGACCTCAATCTCAAATACAAAGTGGTGGCCGAGATCAACGCCGACAAATGCATCGGTTGCCAATTGTGCTACACCGCCTGCGAGGACGGTGCGCATCAGGCCATCGGATTATCCAGCGACCCATTGAACCGCATACCAAGTATCATCGAAGAGAATTGCGTAGGCTGCAACCTCTGCTCCATCGTTTGCCCAGTGGAGGATTGCATCACCATGGATCGCCGCGATGATGGCAAGGAACACCTGACCTGGGGCGACCGCACCCGCGCTGGTAACATCCCAAAAACCTTCGATGATGAACTGGCAGGTGGACGACATCATTGGGTACCGGAACCAGCTGCTGCATTGGTGACTAAGAAGCCACGGCATTACAAGGGTTGATAAGTTCAAAACCAATTAGCCACATAGCATGGACCGCAAAGCACGCATACGATCCTTCGTCATTCCCGCGTTCATACTCGCGTTGACCATTGGTAACTACGCACGATTAACAGGCAATGAATCTGTTCGTCCCATTCAAGTCGCTTCACTCATTGCGATCGGAATGTGTTTAGGTGTACTTGTCAGGAACTTGTTCGCCTTAATTCGAGGACGTTCATGATTGACCAACACATGCAAACAGCCATCGACGAAGCCCGCTTGGGCCGCTCACAAGGTGGTATCCCTATAGGCTCCGCATTGGTACGCGATGGAAAGTTGATCGCCAAAGGACACAACAAACGCGTACAGGAGAAGAACCCGATCCTTCATGGCGAAATGGATTGCCTGAATAACGCTGGACGCATCGGTAGTTACAAAGGCACAACGATCTATTCCACGCTGATGCCTTGTTATATGTGTGCTGGTACGATCGTTCAATTCAAGATCAAGAAGGTGATAGTAGGGGAGAGCCGTACGTTCTCCGGAGCGCGCGAATTCATGGAGAGCCACGGCGTGGAAGTGATCGATCTGGACCTACCAGAATGTGTGCAAATGATGGAGGAATTCATCGCCGCAGAACCAGAGCTTTGGAACGAGGATATTGGGGAGTGATGGAACGCTCTCCGTTCCCGGGTCAAGCCCGAGAGGACAGCCCGGAGAGTGTGCCATAACCTTCCGAAACACGAACGGCCACCCCTTTCGGAGCGGCCGTTCGTAGTCGGACCGCACTAACTTACTTCGTTACCACCACGCGGAAACTTGCGTATTGGCCATTGTCGAAGCTCATGTTGAAGAGGTATGTTCCAGTAGCAACATTGCTCACATCAACAGTAAGTCTACCATTGTTGGCCACACTCACTTTTTGTTGAGCTACCATCTTGCCGCTCTGATCATAGATCTGCAAGTTGGCTGCACCACTTTGTCCGGTCAACGGAATAACAATGAAGTCATTCGTTGGATTCGGGAAAGGTGTAACGTCAACACGGTTCTGCTCATCAATGCCTACTATGGCAGAAGTCATCTTCACGCCAATTCCAGAATAGGTTGCATCTGCAAATGATCCCCATGCTCCATTGTCGCTCATCAAGTAGATCGGCTCATCCAGATCAGCCTGAATGCGCCCATAATCAAGACCACCGTCCATTCCTAAGAACACGTCCGTAGAAGGTGAATAAGCACAGAATAAGTAGCGCTTGTCATTCACCATTACGAATGGGTCATTGAATGGGATATAAAGGGTAAGCCCGCCAATGCTATCCTCGAAGAAATAGTCTGCAGTAGTGAGCTGTGCAAGATCGTTGGTTGTTGCATCGGCCCATCCAGTGAACGTATCATTCCACTCAAAGATCCTTGCTTCCAATACTTCACCATCCATACTGGCGTTACCGGATTTGGTTGCTCCGGTGTAAAGTCCTTCGATCTGATACATTTCGGCCATTGGGCTTGAGAAGTACGCACAGACCTGATAACTTGGTGAATTCAAAGTTGCGCGAACAAAAGACTCTTGTAATGGTGTCTTTGTTGCTGGATCAACCTTTGCGTAGGTGAACAATGAATCCGCAAGGAAGTTGAAATCATAGGAATTGTCCGACGGAAATCCATCCGTGTTAGCAGAGGTTACTGTATAAAGCCCCTCGTAATAACCACTCCAATTGGTTTGGGTGAACAAAGGAAGTGCCATATACGCACTGTCATTGTTCAATACTGGCGTAGGAGATGAGGTTTCGTTATAGAGTTCCGTTCCGTTCTGTGTGATCGTTAAATTAACCACTACGTCCGTCTGGTCCAAGGATCCAAAGTTGCGCACCCAGGAACCCAGGTCCATTGCAAATCCGGTTGCATTCGCCAACGAAGCAGGTAGTGCTGCATACTGCGGTATTAAAGCGGTTTTCTTGTCCATGAACAGGTTGTATTCATACACACCGAGAACGCTTCCGATCAGGAATTCCACGTTTCCTGCAACGATCTCGTCGTGCAAAAGAGCGCCGGCGTCAGTAGAGATCATGACCACAGGTATCGTGATCTCTCCACCAACAGCGCCAGCTCCCATGGCTACGGGAGCTCCACTGTTGTTGATGATAACAACGGCAACTGCACCCTCGTTCTGTGCGCTAAGGGCTTTCGCTCCGAATTCACATACACCACGGTAGACTACAGCTACCTTTCCTAAGATGTCCGCACCATTAACTAAGGCTTCACAGCCCAATGAATCCGCACCGCTGTCGTCATCGACCAGAGCTGCAAATGCAGTCACTGAATTAGCGGGATCATTCAGATCCGGGGTCTGGCCCCAATTGTCGGCCCAAGTGAATTCTTGTGCACCCTCCAAGGATGCCGGTTGTGTAACGAATGTGGTTACCTGAGCGTTCGACCAGAGCGCACCAAGTACCACGCAAGCTGTGAGTAGGGATCTTTTCATTGTGAAGGTTTTAGTTAATAATAGGATGAGATGGGTAGAGGGCACCACATATTTCTCACTACAATATTACGGATCATTGTGTTCCGGACCAAGTATTCGGATAACTTCTTTAGAGTATATAGTGGTGGCCTAATAGAGTTCATTGAATCGGGTCCTTGGAATTGGGTCAACAATTCATGCATATCCTTTACGTATGCACCTGAACGGTTCGCAGCTACAAGAAGTTGGCGATTTCGAAGCACTGAACTGTCCACCACCACAAAACTTGATACGAAGCACAAAGCTTCATTTAACCCGGATCATGACGGCTAACATACGATCGTTACGAGTTATAAAGTGGCAGATCTATGACCCGGTCTTTACCATGCGCTGGGTGACGAATGTGTCGTTCAGTTCCACCCACAACGTATAGACTCCGTTGCCTAACGAGCCAAGGTCCAGATCCAAGGTATTCACCCCGCGTTGAACGTTTTGTTTGCGATCTAAGTGAATACGGCCTTCAACATCGATCAATCGTATTGTGGTCACTCCTTCTTTTTCGGCAAATAGGCTTACCACCGTTCTGTCGGAGAAAGGATTAGGAAATACGGTCAACGACTCTCCAACCTTCCGATAGTAGGCCACTAATTTACCATCCATACCAAATGAGCGTTGGATCGTAGGGTCAAAAATTCGTTCGCCAGACCCTGCGTCGTATTCCCAATGGTCGAAAACATAACCATCTCTGGGTGTTGTGCTCAGGTCGATGGCATTCTCGTTGAAATAGATGCCGCTGAAGGGTAGTTCAGGATCCAATGTGTTCAGTGCGATCGAACCTGCAGCGCTCGGGAATACGTCAAACATCA
This sequence comes from Flavobacteriales bacterium, assembly GCA_016704485.1. NCBI lineage: Bacteria > Pseudomonadati > Bacteroidota > Flavobacteriia > Flavobacteriales > Flavobacteriales bacterium. The sequence goes on from JADJAA010000001.1 coordinate 2,309,722, forward strand.
AAAGCGCAGTATTCGGGAGTTCGAAGGTGCTCAACACATCCTCACGCATAATGTCACCACGCACCTCCGCAAAATTCGGGATAATACTATAAGCATGGTCTTCCCACTGGGGAATGTAACAGCCCCACCGCGCAAAATGATGCGGGATCTCAGCTACGATCCGGTCCCGGTTCATGCGGATCTCATTGCCGAATGATTCTTCCGAAAGGCTTGTGTTGAGCAGGTCCGCCATACGATTCAGGAATTTGCGCTTGAATTCATCATTCCCCAACATGCTTCTGAAGATCTCCGCATGCACGAAACCAGCTCGATGGACCAGAACCCAATAGAAACTATCCAGATCGATCGGGATCCAACCGAAAATATTCATTGTGGCATCCAGATCATACAAGAGATAGCGCCACTTTCCTTCAGTAATTGAGGGTTTCCAGTATTTCAGGTTATTGCTCGGCCAATCCACATTCCCTGCGTACATCTCCAAGATGGCATAGTCCATGAAACTCTTGATGTCCAAAAGGCTGTCCACATAGGCATAATGGACCGGGTCGTTCATGTCATGGCCATAGATGTACTCTTTCAGATCATGAAAGTGGATCGTATCACCTTCTATGCTCACGTTCTCTTCCTCCATTAATAAAAGGTCTTCGCGGTCCGCGCCATAATTGTAATGGAGGTAGTCATCATCGATCCGTTCCCGCAATTCCATCAATCCCCAATATGCACCGTTGATATAGACCGCAACCGGACGATAGGCCAGTACATCTATATCCAACCCACCATGCAATGCGGTCTGGTGCCAGATCTGGTCCCGTTGTTCCGCAATGCACCAATCAGCACCGGAATTGCGTAGGATCAGTGTATGGAATTTATTCAGATGTGCTTTTTCCGGGAAGAACTGATATTCCATCAGCTCGGAACCATATTGCTTCTGCGCAGTCAATCGGAACGGACGTTGCGGTTGGTTCCGTGATACACGACCGCCATGCATTTTCAGGTCCACTACTTGATCCAACCCGCGATGGTGCAGCTCATCGAAATATTCAATTCGCACAGTGATACTTCGTTCGCTCCAGTAGTTGGCCCCATAATGTGGATACTCCGGATCCGCATTCGGTCCAAGCATATAGAGTCCCAGAACCTCATCGAATAAACTATCCGGATGTACACTCAGCGATACCATGGCCAACTCCGTATTCTCGCTCACGAAGTAGGTATTGCTTGCAGTCTCAGAGGGCAATAGATCCGGGGCATAGGCCACGGCTTTTATGACCTGTGTATTGTTCAGTGTAAAAGGACCATTGTATTCCTGCGAGTTCCCGTTCGGTTCTGATCCATCCAATGTTACCCGAACGGAAGCATTTGGAATTGAAGCAAGCGCCACAGTGGTTCCCTGACCAACAAAGCCAGGATCACTGTCGAATATCGGCGTTTGTGCATATCCAAGATAGGCATCCGTGGTATTCGCTGTTTCTGGTGTAGGCGTTCCGAAGAATCGGTATTCGCCTCCATTCCAACGGCCGTAGGAATGGTCCGTTCGCAAATATGGAATGATGAACGTTTCCAGCATGGATCCACTGCCGTCCGTTAGAAAAAGCGATTCACCATCACGCGATAGGCTGAAAGGGAACCAATGATCGTTCTGGTCGCTATCGCCGCTCAAGAATACTTCGTACGCGCCTGGTTCCAATTGCACATTCGGAAGATGCCAGGGCGCTGGGTCGTTGATCGCATCGCTTAAATAAAAGTCAGCAAGAGAGAGTGTGGTTGTTCCTGCATTGAACATTTCGATCCAGTCCGGATGACCACCAGTGCCATTGTCCAGGACCGTGTTGTTCTTACTACACACTTCATTGATCAACAGTTGCGCATCACATTGGGTCGTCGTAGATCCTATCAAAAGGAAAATTGCAAGACGCGGACTTAAATGCAATGAATTGTGAATACCGAAGAAATTGACTGAACTGAACATTTGACCGAATAGAGCTGTGCATTGGTTGATCAGCCTTTCCAAAGGTAGGACGTGTTGCGCTTGAACGTTGTTGTTCACCGCATACGTGCGAACAAAATTATGTGGGTGCATTGGGAAGAAACACGAGGTCAGTTGTAACCCGGATCATGCAATTGTTAAGGTTTTCTACTTTTGCAGATCATTTACTTGAACAATGAAGATCTCCAAGAACTCAGTAGTTACTTTTCATTACACCCTTAACGACCCAGACGGCAAATTGTTGGATACCAGCGCTGGCCGTGATGCATTCTCATATATTCAGGGTCAGAACATGATCGTTCCCGGTTTGGAACGCCAGATGGAAGGCAAGGCAGCAGGCGAAAAATTGATGGCGGTCGTACCGGCGGCTGAGGGGTATGGTGATCTTGATCCTTCGTTGGTTCATAAAGTTCCCGCTGATCGTTTCGGTGATCAAAAAATTGAGCCTGGCATGCAATTCCAAGCAGGTAATGAAGGTGGCGAAATGGGTGTTTTCACCGTGATCTCAATTGAGGATGGTGTAGTTGCCCTGAACGGGAACCATCCTTTAGCTGGTGTTACGCTGCACTTCAACGTGGATATCAAAGACGTACGCGAAGCGACCGACGAAGAGCTGAACCATGGCCATGTGCATGGAGAGGGTGGGCATCATCATTGATCGATGTCGCACTCCCATATCCTGATCTGCGGGATGATCTGGCTGGTTTTTCTGTGGCTTGAGGATCCTATGTTCTCTACAACTGAAGCATTCTGCCAATAGGATCTTTCCGAGGAACAGGACCTTTGGGCATACCTTCCAAGGAAGCGGTATGTGGTTCAAAAGCAATTTTGGTGCAACAAAGGGAAATACATCCACTATGGTCTCCACGTGGGTAGTGCCATGATCATGGGGTAAAAAAAACTCCGTTATTTTAGCCAACCGCCGAGCTCTGTCTCCGGCAGTGGTATGCTCTTCAACTCATTTGCTTTTTTAGTGTTCTTGCCGGTGGTCTTCGTGATCTACTGGTTCGTGTTTGGGCGTAATTTGAAGTTACAGAACGCATTCGTACTGGCTGCGAGTTACTTCTTTTATGGTTGGTGGGATTGGCGCTTCCTGTCGCTCTTGTTCGCTAGTTCCGTTATTGATCTGTTGTTGGGGCAGGGTATGGTCCGGTGCAGAACGGCTATCCAAAAAAAATGGCTGCTCACCGTCAGCATTGTGATCAATCTTACGCTCCTGGGTTTCTTCAAGTACTTCAATTTCTTTATCGAAGGCATGGACGACCTCTTGTCCGTGGTCGGTTTCCAAGCCAATTTACCAACGCTTCGCGTGATCCTACCTATCGGTATCAGTTTTTACACGTTCCAGTCACTGGGCTATGTGATCGATGTGTACCGCGGTCACGTTAAACCAGGCAAAGACCCTGTTACCTTTCTTGCTTTCGTTAGCTTTTTTCCGCAATTGGTGGCCGGTCCGATCGAGCGGGCTAAAGATCTACTTACGCAATTCCAGCGCTCAAGGGTTTTTGTACTTGAAGATGCGAATGATGGCTTACGCAGAATGCTTTGGGGATTCTTCAAGAAGATAGTCATCGCAGATAATTGTGCTACCATCTCCGATACCATTTTCGCTGGCGACCCAGCTACTACTCCTGGTATCGCTTTGTTCTTCGGCGCATTCTTCTTCGCATTCCAGATCTATGGCGATTTCAGTGGGTATTCGGATATCGCTATCGGCTGTGCACGCCTTTTCGGGTTCAAATTGAGCCAGAATTTCAACTATCCCTATTTCTCGCGAAACATCCCTGAATTCTGGCGTCGTTGGCATATCTCGCTCAGTTCATGGTTCCGGGACTATCTGTATATCCCGCTAGGTGGCTACAATACCAAGTGGGGGCGATTACGAAATGTGATGATCACGTTTACCGTGAGCGGATTTTGGCACGGTGCCAATTGGACCTATATGGCTTGGGGAGCTTTGCACGGCACTTATTTCATTCCCGAAAAGGATCGATCAAAAAAGCCTGCTAAAGTTCCACAGCTTAGCGAATTCCGTCAGATAGCTTCAACATTTTTATTGGTGACGTTCGCATGGATCTTCTTCCGTGCCACGTCGATCCATGCTGCACTGGACCATTTTAAGTACATGGTGCTCAACATTGGAGAAAGCCTAGGTGCTATGATCCTGTATTGCTGGCGGTTCGAAATGCTTTTTGTTGTGCTGCTTCTGATCGTGGAATGGCGCAGCAGGACCGATGCGTACGCGATGGCCCGTTTGCCCTTCTCGATAGTGGTTCGGTGGTCTTTGTATATTGCAATGATATATGCCATTGTTCTGAATATCGATCTGGTATCGAGCCATGAATTCATTTACTTCCAATTCTAGGGAAGCGATGAACTCACCCGCTCGTTTCGCTTTCACCTTCATTGGTTTTGTCTGCATGATCGCTTTGATCCTTGCCATTATCGTGAGCATGTCCCCACATGCCACCCGCGTTGATTATTACGATGGAATGAACGCCAAGCATGAACGTTTGCACGCGCTTGAGTCTCCCAAAGCGATCATAATTGGAGGAAGCAGTGCAACTTTCGGGATTGACAGTGAAATGCTGGAGAAAGCGCTGTGCAGGCCGGTCGTTAATATGTCGATCCATGCGGCTTTGGGATTCGGTTTCATGGTGCGTGAGATCGAAGGTGAAATACGAAAAGGTGACCTGATACTCGTCTGCTTGGAACAGGACGTGATCTCCGATCCAGAGAAATTCAACCATGTCACTCAAATTGTGACCGAACGTTACCTGAATGGGTTGAACTATGTTCCCAAGAAGCATTGGCCAGAGGCGATATTAGGTGCTGCAACAATGCGTTTGCAAGCAGGCTGGAAACTGCTATTGGACCCCAGCAGAAAGGACCTGATAGACCCGATCTATAGAGCAGCAGCGTTTAATGAATTCGGGGATATGGTAGGGTATGATCTCCCAATGGAATTGGATACGATACCATTGGATACGCAAGTATTCAGCAATACCTTGATCGGGGAGAAATTCCGAGCGCTTTGGCGAACATTGGAGAGCGAAGCGGAATGCGTTGGAGCAACGGTAGTGTTCATCTGGCCTGCGATCGCTCGGTCCAGTTATGATGCGCTGCGCGATGAAGTACTGTTCAAAGAACTACAGCAGATGGATATCCCGTTGGTCGGGAAACCTGAACAATGCGTTTACCCCGATTCCGCGTTTTTGGATACACCGTACCACCTGAAGCTATGGGGACGCAATACAAGAACTGAGAAACTGGTCAGTGATCTATGCGGAATTCCTCAGTTAACCTGTTGTGCGAAAGATCCCGACCCCAGTACTACGGAATAAGGACAGGTCACTTTTGCGTTTCAACGAGTACAAAAATATCCTCGTTATCACGCTTCATCAAATAGCGTTCCCGTGCGAATTTCTCCAACAGGACCTTGTCGCTGTTCAACTCGTGTAAGTGCTCTTTGGTGCGTGCAATTTCCTCGGTATACCAAGCTTGCTGATCACGCATGTGGCCCAACTCGCGACTGTTCTTCCAAGTCGTCCAGATATCACTCTGGTCGAAGAACGTGATCCACCCTACCAATACGACCACGGCCACTGCGTAGCGATTCCGTAGAAATTTTGGAGTTCTTTCCCAAAGCTTTTTCATGGCAAGGCAACGAATGTAGAACGGCATTTAGTGGCAAAGCGTGTTCGATCCGTTACGAATTCCACGATCAGCTGTTCACCTGGATAAAATGAAACGTATGAAAAGGTCGGAAAACGGTCATCCTTCAGATCATATCGAACCGCGCGGCCCTAATTCGATCAGTTCCAGATCCTTGGGCGACCCAGCTTCAATGGTAAAACGCAGGATCGTCCGCATTTTATGCCAACCATGCCGACCCGCAGCACCAGGATTCATGTATAAACAGCGAAGCTTTTGATCGAACTGTACCAAACAGATGTGCGAATGCCCGCAGATGAATAGACCTGGTGGGTTCGATCTCAATTCTTCCGCAACAGATCTGTCGTAACGCGGCGGCCGCCCACCGATATGGGTCATCCACACATCCAATCCTTCCACATTTGCCCGATAATGCTCCTTGTAACGTTTGCGCAGCTCGGTCCCATCGATATTGCCCCAAACGGCACGAACCGGTTTCCAACTCTCGAGCTCATCCGCAACCGCTTCCGTTCCGATATCACCCGCATGCCAGATCTCATCACACTCCGTGAAATGCGTTCTTATTCGCGGATCCAGCCAGCTATGTGTGTCGCTTAATAGACCGATACGCATAGGTGCAAAGGAAAGCGGAATGTCATTCACGGAAATGGATCAAAACATTGTATATTGCATTGTTGGATCGTTGGAGTAACAAATTTGGCGTTGCTGATGTCTGAATGGTATATCAACCATAATATTTCCTAAAGATGAAGATCGAGGTCCTATGCTCCGCAGTGTGTTTGGTCTTATCCCAAATGACCTATGCTCAAAATGATCGCACATTTCCTAATGTTAGTGCAACGTTCGTTGAAAATTGGCCTTGCCAAGATGCTACGAACGGGCCATGGACAATGTCGCATTACTATACGTATTCCGCTGAACCGGCTATCCAATTTCAGGGGCTTGATTGGGGGGAATTTGGTAATAATGCAGGATATATTGCAGTTTCTGGTCAGCAAGTCTTGTTCTGGCACACACTAGAAGGAATCTCAAAAATAAGCATTGCCTAAGTTATCTATGAACACTGGGCTTTGATCAACTTTTTAATGTTCCAGTTGATCTTCTTCTTTGGCGCAATGTACTTCGCTAAGAAAAGCGATGGACATCAGCGACAAGCAATGGGAAGTGTTGGAAAAACCGCTTACAAGTATTTTTCATAAGAGCGAAACACGTGGCAGGCCCAGACAAGATCCACGTGCGGTGCTTAACGGGATCTTGTGGATATGCCGGACCGGTGCACCATGGGCAGATCTACCTGGCAGATACCCGCCATACCAGACTTGCCATCGGTACCACAAACACTGGTGCAAGAGCGGTTCTTGGGATAAACTGCTGCATGCTCTTGCATCGGATCTACGCGATCGAGGGAAGATCGACATTACCGAATGCTTTATCGATGGCACCTTCGCAAGTGCCAAAAAAGGGGGCTTGTGTTGGACCTACTAAGAAAGGGAAAGGCACCAAGATCATGGCAGTCACAGACGCTGTTGGTATTCCTCTCACCGTACGGGCCTTTAGCGCCAGCACCCATGAAGTAAAGCTAGCCGATAGGACGATCCGTTCGTGTGCCATAAAGCCCAAACGTGTGATCGCCGACAGGGCGTACGACAGTGACAAACTAAGACGCACATTGAAGAAACGCGGAATCCAACTGGTATGTCCGCACAGGAGTAACAGAAAACGACAAGTGCATCAAGATGGACGGGAATTACGGCGCTACAAACGCCGCTGGAAGGTCGAAAGGTTGTTCGCGTGGTTGTTTAACTCGCGCCGTACATTCGTTCGGTATGAATACCATGCAGACCTCTTCTTAGGCATGGTGCAGTTGGCTTGCGTAATGATAATTCTCAAAAGTTATTTTTGAGATGGCTTCTAGAACAACAGGATACAGTAACTGTATTGTATGACTTTAGCCTCGCCGTTAGCGATACTGCCTATTACGACTACTACTATGATTTTGGACATACGGTCGTGCTATCCACAGATACCGTTGATTTGGATGGGCGTACAAGGAAAAGGTTATTCTTGTCTAATGAAGATGTCTGGGTCGAAGGCATTGGCAGTCTAGAAGGAATTCGTCGCCCATATTGGACAACGCCGCTAGGATGCAGTGATCCCGTTTATACGTTCTGCGGAAACTATTTAGACAGTAACCAAGTAGCCTATGCAATATGCAATGATATTTTACTTGAAACTACATTCGCGGAAAAGCAATTGTTTTCCATAGCCCCGAACCCATCTACCGGTGAGTTCGCTATTCTAGGGACGCTTTCCAATGATGCATACCAGATCCGTGATGTTACGGGACGGTTGGTATTAAGTGGAATTACGACCGAAAAGCGGACAGAGATCGACCTAACTCACGTGAATGCAGGTACTTATTTCGTGGTGCTTGAACATGCTACGTTGAAGGTTATGGTAGAGTAAGAAACGCTAGTGATGGCACGAACCGGTTTCCAACTCTCGAGCTCATCCGCAACCGCTTCCGTTCCAATATCACCCGCATGCCAGATCTCATCACACTCCGTGAAATGCGTTCTTATTCGCGGATCCAGCCAGCTATGTGTGTCGCTTAATAGACCGATACGCATAGGTGCAAAGAAACATGCTATCTTGAACGTAGCTCGTCAATTATTCAAGTTCGCGATACCCTGAATGTGTTGTTCTGAGTACTGGATACCTTTGCAGCCCTTTTGGCCTTAGTGGCACATGGAGATCATGCCCCGATATTTTCTGGAAGTTACGTATGACGGTACACCATACCGCGGCTGGCAAAGGCAACCTGCGGATCCTAGTGTTCAGGAAACCGTCGAACTAGCGTTGCGTAAAGCGTTGCGACTTCCTGCACTCCACGTGGTAGGCTGCGGACGCACGGATACCGGTGTTCACGCCACGGAGTATTATCTGCATTTCGAAGCACCTACGGACCGCATCATCAACGAGCGTTTCGCACATCGTATCAGTAGCATGCTTCCGGAAAGTATTGCTGTTCGGCGTATGATCATAGTGCCCGATGATGCCCATGCTCGTTTCAGTGCCACCGAACGTGGTTACAAATACTTGATCAATCGCCGTAAGGACCCGTTCTTGGCTAACAGGTCGTACATGCTTTTCCCTGCGTTGGACATTGAAGCGATGAACAAAGCATGTTCCTATTTGATCGGGAAACAGGACTTCAGTAGCTTCTGCAAAGCAGGTGCAGACAACAAGACCATGATCTGCGATGTGCGTGAGGCGATCTGGAAAGAAACCAAGGAAGGCTATGTATTCCGGATCAAGGCTGATCGATTTCTGCGCAACATGGTGCGGGCCTGCGTTGGTACTTGTATCCGGATCGGAAAAGGCGAAGCAACTGCCGACTCAATGAAGGCGGTGTTGGCGGCGATGGATCGCAGCGCCGCTGGAAAAAGTGTACCTGCGCGTGGTCTCTATTTGGAACATGTCCTGTACCCGTTCATCATTCCGGAGGATCCTAATCTTCAAGTGGATTTCAACCGATGAGTTCCACAACGAAAGGAAAAGCATTCGACCGTAAGCTTTTCGCTCGCGTGTTCCAATTCGTACAACCATACAGAAGGTTGTTCTGGTTATCATTCGCGCTCACCATTCTATTGGCCGGAATGGGCGTTGTCAGGCCGTTGCTGATGGGCGATATGATCGATGACTACGCATTGACCGGTGATGCGCAAGGACTGCTTTCCGTAGCACTGATCGTTTGTGGATTATTGGTGGCCGAAACGGTGATCCAGTTCTATCAGAGTTATTGGACAGCATGGCTCGGGCAGGCGGTTACGTTCGATCTGCGACAAAAACTCTACACCAAGGTCATGGGATTCAAAATGCGGTATTTCGATCGTACCCCGATAGGAACGCTGGTTACCCGCGTGATCAGCGATATTGAGACCATTGACGATATTTTTTCCCAAGGTCTGCTGATGATCATGGGTGATATTCTGAAATTGACGGTCGTCGTCGTGGTCATGTTTGTAGTGAACTGGAAATTGGCATTGCTCTGCATGATACCGGTACCAGTGCTCTTATGGAGTACCAACATCTTCAAGAATTCCATCCAGAAAAGCTTTCAGGATGTACGCACGCAGGTTTCGCGTTTGAACGCATTCGTTCAGGAACATATTCAAGGGATGTCCATCGTGCAACTCTTCGGACGTGAGAAACAGGAATTCACCAAATTCCAAGCGATCAATCGCGAGCATCGGAAAGCACACATCCGAAGCATATTGGCGTACAGTGTATTCTTTCCGGTCGTTGAGATCCTAAGTGCAGTATCATTGGCTTTTCTGGTCTGGTGGGGTGTGAAGGATTCATTGCAAGGTACTGCAACGGTGGGCGATGTGTTCGTCTATCTCATGTTCATCAATATGATGTACAGACCCATCAGGCAATTGGCTGATCGGTTCAATGTCTTGCAAATGGGAATGGTCGGAAGTGAACGGGTGTTCAATATCCTGGATACCGATGCAGCCCTTATGGATACTGGTACTGCTTCGACTACAGGCTTGAAAGGCGACATCCGCTTTGAACACGTTTGGTTCGCCTATGAGGAGGATGATCACGTTCTGAAGGACATACAATTCGAGGCGAAGGCAGGGGAGATGATCGCATTGGTAGGAGCTACCGGTTCGGGTAAAAGCTCGATCGTTAACGTGCTCAGTCGTGCGTACGAGTACCAAAAGGGACGGGTTCTGTTGGACGGAAAGGATATCCGTGAATACGGTCTGTCCGAACTCCGTAAGAGTGTTTCCGTGGTGTTACAGGATGTGTTCTTGTTCAGTGATACCGTACATAACAATATTACATTGAATGACCACCGGATAACCCGTCAGCATGTGATCGGCGCCGCGAAAGCCGTCGGTGCGCACGATTTTATTGAACGCTTGCCCAATGGATATGATACGGAAGTTGCTGAACGTGGTGGTATTCTTAGTGTTGGCCAACGCCAATTGATCGCATTCATTCGTGCCGCGGTGCATGAACCTCAAGTTCTCGTTCTTGATGAAGCAACAAGCAGCGTGGATAGCATCAGCGAGCAACTGATCCAGGAAGCAACGGAACATATCACCAAAGGGCGTACAAGTATTGTGATAGCGCATCGGTTAAGCACTATTCAAAAAGCCGATCGCATCATTGTTCTTGAGAAAGGCAGGATAATTGAGCAGGGCGACCATCAAGAACTCTTGGCACTCAACGGCTCCTACCGGAAGTTGTACGATCTGCAGTTTGCTTGATCCGGGACCACAGTGGTTTTAGGTTCCTAGGAATGGTCCGGAGGCTGAACCGGGACCCATACAACTACATTGAGTGGAAGTGCGTCGTTATATTGTGCAATCAATTCCACTCCTATGATCCGAAATTTCCTCCTCATCAGCTTTGCCTTCTGGTGTTCTTCATTGTTGGCACACGAGCACGTTCGCATTCCCAGTGCGGGTTACGACGGGTTGGAATTCCACGAGAACAAAGGGCAATGGCCGGATCAGGTGCTCTATCGTGCCCTTACCGAAGGTGGTGCTGTGTTCGTTGAAAAAGGAGCATTCACCTATGTGATCACTTCCGGCGGTGAATACCGGATCCATGGCGGTAAAACCGAAGACGCAGAGCCGTTGCGCATGCACGCTTATTCCGTACAGTTCGATGGAGCTGCAATGGTTGGGCAAGAAGGAATTGGCCGCATGCCACATTACGTTAATTACTTTTTGGGCAATGATCCTTCGAAATGGGGCACAGGTGCTGGAGCTTTTGAAGGAGCCATGTTGAAGGACATGTATCCCGGTATCGATCTTCGTGTATCGGGGAAAGGTGGAATGAAGTACGATTGGTTGGTGGCGCCAGGGGCCGACGCTTCGTTGATAGTGATGCATTACCAAGGGCAGGATAAGATCCATGTTGAAGGGGGGATGTTGTTCATTGAAACTTCTGCTGGCAGGGTGGTGGAGCAACGTCCGGTCGCGTGGCAGGTGGTACACGGAACGGAACGGTCTGTTGCCGCATGTTATGTTCTGAAGAACGACCGTGTTCAGTTCGAATTCCCTGATGGTATTGATCCAAACTATCCACTTGTCATTGATCCGGTGGTATCGTTCAGTACCTACTCCGGTAGTAATGCCGATAATTTCGGACTTACAGCAACCTATGATGAAAGCGGAAACCTCTATGGCGGAGGAAGTGCTTTTGGGATAGGTTACCCGACGACCTTGGGGGTGCAACAACCAGGATTCGGTGGTGGAACCGTGGATATGGGTATCACGAAATTCAATCCTACAGGAACGGCTCAGGTATGGAGCACGTACATCGGTGGGACCGGAAACGATATTCCGCACAGTATGGTCGTGAACAGTGCAGATGAACTGTACATTCTTGGTACCACATCCTCGACCGATCTTCCGTTGAGCGCCGGGGCGTTCGAGACCATTTTCAACGGTGGTACGTCTCCTCCATTTGGTGGGTCATATGGTTTCACGTATACAGCGGGTTGTGATATTGCCGTGATCCATTTGGATGCATCAGCAACATCGCTGATCGGGGGAACCTACGTTGGTGGTTCCGGGAACGATGGGTTGAATCAATTTACACCGTTGTTGCGCAATTATGGCGATCCATTCCGGGGTGAGATCATTATGGATCAAGCGGAGAACCCGATCGTGATCACGAGTACAACAAGTACAAACCTTTTCACTACACCAGGTGCAGTTCAGAGTACGTTCGGCGGTGGCTTGGATGCTTATTTATTCCGCTTGGATCCACTGCTGACTACCATGTCGTGGGCTACATATTATGGGGGATCAGGAAATGATGCAGGATTTGGTGTGCAGATATCATCCACCGGTGAGATCTATGCAACAGGTGGTACGCAAAGCGCGGATCTATTAATGGCCGGGACTCCTGCTTCAGGTGCTTTGGCAGGACAAGTAGACGGTTTTATCGCGCGATTCTCTGCGGATGGATCCACGTTGCTTTCATCCACTTACCTCGGCACAACGGAATTCGATCAGAGCTACTTTGTGCAATTGGATACGCAGGATGATGTATACGTTGTTGGTCAGACAGCTGGGAACTTTCCGATCACACCGGGCAAATACAACAACGCGAATGGTTCGCAGTTCATTCAGAAATTCTCGACTGACCTGAGTACATCGATCTGGTCCACACGCATCGGAAGTACCGGTGTTGAGAACATCAGTCCTTCTGCATTTCTGGTCAGTATCTGTGGTCAGATCTACTTCAGTGGATGGGGTGGTTCCACCAATCCTGCAGGTGGGGGAGTTTCCACAAGTTCCACCGTCGGGCTTCCTGTTACAACTGATGCTTATCAACAGACGACTGATGGAAGTGATTTCTACTTGATGGTACTGAACCAGGAAGCGGTCTCTTTGGCCTACGCTACTTTCTTTGGAGGTACTGCAGCAGAACATGTGGATGGCGGTACATCACGGTTCGATAAGGATGGGGTTGTCTACCAAGCTGTTTGCGCTGGTTGTGGTAGTGGGAGTTTTCCCACAACTCCAGGAGCATGGAGTAGTACCGATATGGGGCAGAATTGTAACCTAGGTGTATTCAAGATCGATTTTGAACAAGGCGTGAGCGCAAACATAGAGGTAAGTGCAAATGGACTCTCCGGTTGTTTGGGTTCGCCGATCACCTTTACCGCTAATGGGAATGCCGAGTTGTGGACGTGGGACCTCGGTGATGGCAGCGGCATACAATTCGGTGATGTAGTGGTCCATACGTATTCTGCTGTTGGCGTTTATAATGTAATGCTAATTGGTTCCGATAGTGCTTCGTGCAATGGAGCGGATACGGCCTACGTCTCTGTGAATATAATCGAACCATTTGATCAACTACCGGAATTCGCTGGCATCCCGAATAGCGATTGCCAAGGATTTTCCGCTGAATTCTTTAATACCACTGTCGGCGATCTAGCCTACCATTGGGATTTCGGTGATGGACAAACGAGTACCAGCACCAACCCCGTTCATACATACAGTGGGCCTGGCGATTATGACGTTGTTCTTGCAGCGATAGATCTGGTCTGTTTGGATACCGTCTTCCTCACACAACGCATTACGCTTGATCCTCCATTCATGGTGATCGACCTACCATCTCCGATCGCGATCTGCAACGGAAGCTCCGTTCAACTATCCGCCGGACCCGGTTTCGATACCTATGCATGGTCAACAGGAAGTACAACTAGCACGATCACCGTAACCCAACCGGGAGAGTATTGGGTAAATGTGACCGATGGGATCTGCCTTGGTTCGGATACGATCCAAGTGTTTGCACAACCGACTCATCCAAGCGCAGGTGATGTGTTAACTTGTCCAGGGGACAGTCCGTTGTTGAGTGTACCGTTCCTTACTAGTAGTGTTGTCTGGAATACCGGTGATACCTCTGCGACGATCCTTGCAACTGGTTCTGGTGATTATTCCTTTACAGCAACGGACGAGTATGGCTGCGTTGTTCGCGATACGGTGAATGTGACACTGGTGGCTCTGGCTGATGGCTTGGCTTTCGTTCCGAACGTGTTCTCTCCGAACGGAGATAGCAAGAATGATACATTCCAGGTCACAGGACTAGCCGTGGATCAATTCAACATGCAGGTCTTCAACCGTTGGGGGCAAGAGATGTACAGTGCTAGCAACCCTTCGGCGGGTTGGAATGGTGGTCTGGATAACAGTTCCAACAAAGTTCCGGATGGTACGTATTTCTACATCATCTCTTTCAAGGATCGGTGTGATACTGAGCCATTAACGACACATAAAGGCCATGTGACCTTGGTGCGATAGTAAATTCAATTTTCATGTTAGGGGCTTATAGCATCAACGAGTGAACGCGGCGAACGGATTATCGGTTCCATCCGTTGTTCTTACCGTTTCAGAGCATCAGTCCATTTACGATCGGGCAACGGATCGTGACTTGGCAACGTCCCTTAACTGGTATTCAATACTTTGAACGTATGGACATTACACTACACAGGTCGCTACGCAACTTGATCTTTTTGGCAGCGCTGTTGCCGATAAGCACTTTTGCGGAGCACGATCACGGATCCAGGTCCGTACGATTTTCCCGTAACCTTGGTCAATGGGACCAACCTGTACTTTACAAGTCGGGGGTGAACGGTGCTACGGTCTTCATGGAACGGAACGGTATCTCTTGGGTGAAATATGAAGATGGTACAAGTGAAAAGATCCATAATAGCGCCGAATTGAGCAAAGCAGAACGCGACGCTATGGTCATCAAAGGACACGCATGGCGGATGCGCTTTTTTCAGCCGTCCCAAGACCTTTCCGTAAGCGCGGAGGATATTCAACCCGGATATGAGAACTATTTCCTTGGTAATGAACCTTCGAAATGGAAACACCATGTCCCGGCTTTCAGCGAAGTGATCTATAACAATGTATGGGAAGGCATTGATGTTCGGTATCACGCGGTCGATGGTAATTTGAAATATGATGTGCTGTTAAAGGCAAATTCCGATCCGAATGATGTGGCTTTCTACTTTGATGGATTGGATGGGATCGCTGTTAATGCCGATGGACAGCTCATCATGTTAACCTCGGTCGGTAATGTGGTGGAATTGAAGCCGATCGCATTCTATAGCGATGGAACGAAAGAGCCGTTGAAGTGCGATTTCCAAGTTCGGCATGGTATGCTTCGTTTCCTTTTGGAGGAAGGGTATGACCATGATCGGCCTATCACGATCGACCCGGTGCTCATTGCTAGTACGTTGAGCGGAGCAGTAGGCAGTGATAATTATGGTCACTGTGCTACATATGATAACAGTGAGAATATCTATTCAGGCGCGCGTAATTTTGGATCCGGGTATCCGGCTACTGTGGGTGCGTTCCAAATTGCGAACGGTGGTGGTGGTACGGATATGTCCTTCAGTAAGTACAACCCGGATGGTAGCAACTTGATCTGGGCGACATACCTCGGTGGTTCTTCTGGTGAGAACCCCCACAGTATGATCGTGAACTCCCTTGGTGAATTGTGCATCCTCGGCTCAACAAGCTCCAGCAATTACCCTGTTTCCAGTGCAGCAATGTCTTCATCCAATGGAGGTGGCACGGATATGGTCATTACCCACTTCAGTGCGGATTGCTCTTCAGTGATCGGGTCTACATACGTCGGTGGTACCGCAGAAGACGGCGTCAACTCAATGTGGGGCAATTATGGCGAAACCTATCGTGGGGAGATCTTCCTGGATGGTGCGAACAACATACTTGTAGCGAGCTTCACGAGTTCTTCGAATTTCCCGACCACTGCAGGATGCCTTCAAGCTGGGCTCGGTGGAGCACAAGATGCCGTTGTGCTTGCCATACAACCGAACTGTAGCTCATTATTGTACAGCACTTATTTAGGTGGTACGGCCAATGACAGTGGCCTAGGATTGAGGATCGCCGCAAATGGTGATGTGTTCGTAACTGGTGGTACGGAAAGTTCCAATTTTCCAACCACTCCGGGGTCGGTCACCCCTTCATATATGGGAGGTACACGAGATGGCTATGTAGTGCGATTGACCAGTGATCTGACTTCAATGATCGCGGGCACGTTCTTCGGGACTGATGAGGAGGATACCTCGTACTTTCTTGATATCGACTTGAACGAGGATGTGTGGATCTATGGGCAAACGGAAGGGATCATACCTATTTCGCCCGTCGGAACATATGGCCAAGCAAACGCTGGGATTTTCATTGCCAAATTTTCCGGAGACCTTACCTCTCTTCCTATTACCACAACAATAGGTCCCATTGGCGGCGGCGGATGGGGTACAATGGCTCCGGTCGCCTTTTTGGTGGACGTTTGCGACAACATTTACATTTCAGGATATAACTCTCCGTCAGATCAACCAATGACCGCCAACTCACTCTATCAGACCGGCTCTTTCTATCTCGCCGCCTTTGATGTGGATATGGCCGACCTGCTTTTTGGTACCTATTACGGAGGATCCCACGTAGATGGTGGTACAAGCCGGTTCGATAAGAATGGCGTTATCTATCAAGGGGTGTGCAGTGGCATGGGAAGCTTGCAGACCACCCCTTGGGCATGGGCGACGAACCAGACCATTGGTTGGGATATCGGCGTATTCAAGATCGATTTTCAAGTTGCTGGTGTAAATGCGGCAGGTGCGGGTACGTTGAACGAAGGTTGCGCACCCATCCAGATCGACTTCGTGAATAACAGTACCGGTGATGGATGGATCTGGGATTTTGGCGACGGCAGCCTTCCGGTCAATGCCTTTGAACCTTCATATACCTATACGACGCCAGGTGCTTATACCGTTACGCTGATCGCCTACGATTCCCTCGCATGCAACATGGCCGATACAATAACTTTTCCGGTCACCATCGGGCAAGCGCAAACACTTACAGGATCATTCACCTACACGCAGAATTCTGACTGCTCCACGTTCCAGATCATTACCACGAATACGAGTACGGGATCGCCGATTGCTTTTGAATGGGATATGGGCGACGGTACGCAATACACCGATACCAACGTGACACACAATTATGATCTTGCCGGTACGTACGATATTCAACTGATTACGTATGATCCTACGGGTTGCTCCCAACCGGATACGTTGCTCCAGCAAGTATTCATGGCCGCTCCGGATACAGTGGGTGCGGTGTTTACTATTGATCAAGTGCCGAACTGTGATGACGTTGTGGTTTCCACAACGAATGCGTCGAGCGGAAATGCTCCAACGTACACATGGAACATGGGTGATGGGACACAATTGACCGGAACGGATGTTACCCATACGTTCTCCGGACCAGGCACCTACACCATCCAACTCATTGCGGTCGATAGTTCAACCTGTAATATCATCGACTCCACCGAAGTGCAGATCACCATTGATCCATTGGTACCGATCGCTGCGGCCTTCACCATTGATCAAGTTTTTGATTGTGCGCAGATGATAGCGACCACGGATAATCAAAGCGTTGGATCCAACATGGCGTTTGAATGGAACATGGGCGATGGCACCCTGTATACCGATTCCAATGCAACACATACGTATACCACACCAGGAACATTCGATATCACATTGGTCGTCGTGGATCTCTGGGGTTGTGTGCCGAATGATACAAGCTATACACAGGTCACCATTGACCCCATTGACCCCGTGGTCGCCGACTTTGTGATTCAACAGACCGATAGCTGCACACTATTGCTTGTTACAACCAACAACCTGAGTACCGGAGATAGTTTGAGCTATTCGTGGGACATGGGAGACGGTACGGTGTACGATACGTTCGATCCTTCGCACACATATACGGATCCTGGTACCTACAACGTAACCCTCACCATCACCGATCTAGGGTGCGGTCAGAACGATCAAATGACCTTGCCGGTGACACTGATCAATGAGCTGCCTACGGCGCTCGTTCCGACCGCGATCATTTGCTTTGGAGAAACGACTGTGCTGGATGCAACATCGAATGTGGATTCCTATGTCTGGAGCACTGGTGAAACAACACCGACCATCACGGTGGATCATGGCGGAATATTTGTCGTGAACGTGTATACCGGAACATGCTTTGGTCAAGATTCAGTTGAAGTATTCGAAGGATTGCTATTGGATCTTACTGATTCATTGAATGCATGTCCACATGCGGAAGTTGTTCTTTCGGTGCCCATGGCGGGAACGGCCTATCAGTGGGAAACTGGAAGTACAAGTAGAACGGAGACCGTGTATGGTGCAGGAGTTTATCCATATACCGTATGGGATGACCTGAACTGCCCGCACATGGATACCATCACGGTCATCGCGTTGGATCCGGACGCATTGTTGTTCGCTCCGAACGCATTTACACCGGATGGTGATGGAAAGAATGATACGTTCATCATTACCGGATACGGAGAAGGCACTACCGAACTGCTCATCTTCGATCGCTGGGGCGAGAAGGTCTATGAGACCGGTTCACCCATCAAACCATGGGATGGTACATATAAAGGCACACCAGTAAAGAATGACATGTACGTCTACCGATTGGAATACAACGCTGAATGTGCACGTTCCGAACAGGCAACAAAATTGGGCCATATCATGGTCGTACGCTGACAATACGCCTTGGTCGAACACCAAACATGATCTACTACACAATGAAAAAATTGATCTCTTCCGCATTGATCCTATCGTTAGCGTTCACCGTACAAGCCGGTAACGAGCATGAACATGATCATGGAACTAATGCGACCATTACAGCGAACGTCCAACAGACATTCGTTCAGAATCTTGGACAATGGTCGGATAAGGTGCTTTACAGGACCGGTGTGAATGGTGCAATGATGTTCGTTGAACAGAACAGTTGGACATGGTCCAAGTTGGAGGACAGCGCTGCTGATCGGATGCACGATATCGCACTCTTATCGAATGAGGAACAAAATTCGCTGGTATTCAACGGACATGCATGGCGTATGCGTTTCGTTGATGGTCGTTCGGATAGGACCATAGGAACGGACAAGGGCGCACATTACGAGAACTTTTTCCTTGGCAATGATCGGTCCAAATGGAAAGGCCATGTGCCCGTTTTCGGTGGTCTGGTCCAGCAAAATGTTTGGCCAGGGATCGATGTCATGCTTTCCAAAGTGAACGGCAACTTCAAATACGATGTGGTTCTGGAACCAGGCGCGGACCATTCGAAAGTGGCCCTTACGTATGATGGATTGAACGCCATGAGCATTGGAAAAGAAGGGGAGTTGATCCTTACGACCACTGTTGGTGATGTTACCGAGTTGGCTCCGGTTGCTTTTTACGGCGACGAAAAAGGTGGAGCCATCCCTTGCTCATTCATTCTTGATGGAACTACCGTGAAGTTCAAATTTGATCAACCTGTGGACCCGTCGCGGACGATCGTGATAGATCCTGTGCTGATCGCAGGTACGTATTCCGGTGCAACAGGTGCCAGTAACTATGGGCATTGCGCAACCTTCGATAATGCGGGAAACATATTTACCGCTGGCCGCAATTTCGGGCCTACATATCCGGCAACGGTCGGTGCATTTCAGACCGCAATGGGAGGTGGTGGAACGGATATCAGTCTGAGCAAATATTCTCCCGACGGAAGTATCTTGATCTGGGCATCCTATCTGGGTGGTTCCGATGGTGAGAACCCACATAGTCTTGTTACGAATGCTGTTGGTGAATTGATCGTGCTGGGATCCACCAGTTCTTCAGATTTCCCTGTCACAGTCGGGGCTTTCGATAACACCAACGCTGATCTGGATATCAGTGTAACACATTTCTCGTTCGATGGATCGGCTTTGGAAGGCTCAACTTTCGTGGGTGGCTCTGGATCGGATGGTTACAATACCATGTACGCGAATTACGGAGAGGCCTATCGCGGTGAAGTGATCGTTGATCCTGTTGGCAATATTCTTGTTTCCAGCTTTTCCAGCTCCGCTGATTTTTCTACTACCGCCGGTGCTTTCCAAACATCGCTAGCAGGCGGTCAAGATGCCGTTATCGTCGTGTTGGATCCAACGTGTGGTCAAGTTCTTGCATCAACTTTCGTAGGTGGAACATCGGATGACAATGCCATGGGTCTTCGCATTGCCGCTAATGGCGAGATCCTAATTGCCGGTATTACCGAAAGCACTGATCTACCCATCCCGGCCGGCGGTTACCAAACAACTTATATCGGCGGCGATCGCGATGGGTATGTTATGCGTTTCAGCAGTGACCTGACCACGCAGATCGCTGGTACGTTTTTTGGAACTACCAACGGTGACGGAGCGTATTTCATCGATCTGGATAGCTCGGACGATGTATGGATCTATGGCCAAACGGATGGCACCGTTCCCGTTGCACCGGCCGGAACTTACGGGGCTACCGGTCAAGGGAATATCTTCATCGCTAAACTGCAAGCTGATCTGACGAGCGCTCCGATCACGACCATGATCCCTGGCGATGTTGCTCCGGTTGCATTCTTGGTGGATGTTTGCGATCACGTTTATATCTCAGGCTATAACTCAAGTGGTGCATTACCTGTTACGGGGGACGCTCTGTATAATACCGGTAGCTTCTATCTCGCTTCATTCGATGTTGGACTTTCGGATATTTTGTTCGGTACGCATTATGGTGGTAGCCACGTTGATGGTGGAACAAGCCGATTCGATAAGAACGGGATCGTATACCAGGGCGTCTGTAGCGGAGGTCAAAGCATGCAGTCCACCACGTGGGCATACGCCCCCGTAAATCAGGTTGGTTGGGATATCGCTGTATTCAAGATCGATTTCGAGACGGCAGGTGTGCAAGCCAATGTTTCTTCGGATGCCATTACGGGGTGCGTTCCGGCCACATTCAATCTCACGGCAACAGGGATCGCTCCTGAATTTATTTGGGACCTCGGAGACGGCTCACCCCAACAGACCGGCACTAACGTTACGGTTACCTATGATTCCGTGGGAACTTATCTCGTAACACTGATCGGGAATGACCCGAATTCCTGCAACATCGCCGATACGACCTATATCACATTGTATGTGTACGATCCTGCTTCGACACTTGCGGCATTCGAGGCAACTCCCCTAAGCACATGCGATGGTTATTTCCTTCAACTGAACAATACATCCATTGGTGCTAATCAATTCACTTGGACCTTTGGTGATGGGGCCACGTCCTCAGGAACAGCTCCGACCCATGAATATGCTGGGCCTGGTACGTATCAAGTTGGTCTGCTCGCCGTGGATGGCATCTGCATTTCAGCGGACTCCACAACGATGCCTGTTACGTTCACTACGCCATCATTGGCTTTTGACCCTGATTCACCCGGTTATCTGTGCCCGAACGGCACAACGCAGATCAGTGCTGGTACAGGGTTCGATACGTATTTGTGGGAAACGGGTTCATTGAATGCCACGATCACAGTGACTGAGGTCGGTAATTACACAGTGACCGTTACAGACGGGTTCTGCACGGCAACGGATTCCATTGATGTGTTCTTGGCCACACTGCCGCCTCCGATGGAGGATATCTTCATCTGTGGTGCGGATATTGGGTCCTTATCACCGAATTACGGTGTTTCGAACATCTTGTGGAATACCGGAAGTACAGAGGAGGCTATTCCAGTTGAAGGTGGAAATACCTACTCCTTCATCGCAACTGATCTGCAAGGATGTGCCGTTCTGGATACCATCGATGTATTCCACATTTCACCGATCCGCGCACATAATTTCATTCCGAACGTGTTCTCACCGAACGGCGATCAGAAGAACGATATTTTCGGGGTCGATGGGATCGGATTCCAGGATTTCAGAATGGAGGTCTACGATCGTTGGGGATTGAAGATGTACGAGACCACTTCGATCCAAAAAGGTTGGAACGGTGGAAAGGATAATGCCACGGAATCAGGAGTTCCCGATGGTACGTATTTCTATATCATCTCGTTCAAGGATCGTTGCGCCTCGGATGAATTCGCCGAGCATCATGGGCATGTGACTTTGGTGCGGTAGGGCATAATTGGATGGTTCTGGGTTTATCTGGTATCAGAGTAGATACGCGGGTAATAATGAAATATGTAGCTATGCATCGCTGGAAACTGAACATTGGTGAGCTACTTATGGATATTGCGATGTACATTTAGTATCTAATTTGGTTGGTTCTGATCATACCCCGATTTTTAGCGGAATAGTTGTAATGGGTAAAAAGAATTGAACACATGAATATCTCTCTCATTCGGTCGTGGTGTGTTATGTTTTTTGCAGGGTTGATCCTTTCTTCCAGTGCGAAGGACGGACATGAACACGACCCCGCCGACTCTCACGTCATTCAGGGACATGCAAGTACCGGTGTGAGTTTCATTGCTAACAAAGGCCAATGGCTTTCCAAAGTGCTATATCGAGCGGAAGTCAACGGGTTGGCGTTGTTCGCTGAGTTGGATGGCATAACATTCTCGAAACTTCAGGAAGACGCGGGAGATCTTTTGCACGAGGTACATTTGAATAGGACAAGTGATCAACCAACAGTGCATGGTCATGCTTGGAGAATGAAATTCGTGGGTGCGAACATCAACCCGAGACTGGAAGCGGGTCGAAGAAAACAACATCACTTGAATTATTTTCTAGGGAACGATCCGTCCAAATGGGCAGGGGAGGTCCCGTGTTTCTACGATATTGCCTATACCGATCTATGGCCCGAAGTCAATATGCATTGGTATTCCGAAGACGGTATGTACAAGTATGATATTCTGTTGGATGCCGGAGCGGATCATCATCAGATCGATCTAGCCTATGAAGGCCTGGATGGTATCCACTTGCGCAACGATGGTGCGCTAGTGCTTGGAACAAGCGTAGGAGAGGTGATCGAAATGAAACCGGTTGCATGGTATGCGGATGGTGCCAAGGAAAAGCTGGATTGCAACTTCGTGGTGAACGGAAACTCTGTTGGTTTCAGCTTCGGAGCAGAGGTGGATCATTCGCGGCCTATTGTGATCGATCCATTACTGTTGGCAAGTACACTCAGCGGAACAGGTGATATAGGTACTTCTGAAAATTATGGTCATGCCTCAACATTTGATGAACAGGGCCATATCTATACGGGAGCAAGATCGTTTGGGCAAGGATACCCAACTAACGTTGGTTCATTCCAGCTGAATTTCGGTGGTGGCTTTACCGATATTGTAATTAGTAAGCTCAGTGCAGATGGTTCTGCGCTGATGTATGCTACCTATTTGGGGGGTAATGATGATGACCTCCCGCATAGCATGGTGGTAAATGCCAATGAAGAACTTTTTGTTCTAGGTTCAAGCTCCTCATTCGATTACCCAGTTAGTATGGGTGCCTATGATACAAGTCTAAATGGACCAGGTTTTGGGATCACTGATATTGTAATTACCCACCTCAATTCCAATGGATCCGCTATCATCGGATCTACTTATCTCGGTGGTGCGGATATGGATGGGTTCAATCAGATCGCATATAATTACGGCGATAACTTCAGAGGTGAGATCGTTCTCGAAGCTGCCGGGAATTGTGTCGTTGCGGCTTCGACATCCTCCACGGATTTCCCTGTTACGCCAGGTGCCTTGCAGGCTGCCAACGCAGGGCAACAAGATGCCGTGCTGGTATCATTGGATCCTGCTTTAAGCATATTGCTGTTCAGTACGTATATTGGCGGCGCTGGTATGGATGCCGGATATGGACTTACGCCGGACGGTACCGGTGGCTATTTTGTATGCGGAGCCGCAGAAGGGCAAGGCTTCCCTATAACGCCAGGGGTATTCGCGCCAGCATATTCCGGTGGGGCCAATGATGCCTTCGTAGCCCATATTTCCGGAAATGGTTCTGTTATGGCCCAGTCCACTTTTTTCGGCACTACCTCACTCGATCAAGCATTTTTCGTGGATACGGACCAGGACGGTTTTGTCTATATCTACGGGGAAAGCGCCGGGACAATTCCCATCACTCCTGCAGGAACCTATGGTACACCAGGTGATGTTTTCGTTGCAAAACTTGAACCCGATCTTTCCGCAACACTCATTACCACGGAAATGGGCGACGGTACGGACCTTGCTCCCATAGCCTTTTTGGTGGATGTGTGTGGCCATATCTACATTTCTATGCATGCTGGACCTTATGCAATGGGGTTTGGCATGCCCATTACTGCGAATGCGTTACAAGCCACCGGCGGTTTTTACTTGGCCGCGTTCGACGCGGATCTGACCAGTCTCCTTTTCGGATCCTATTATGGAGGTGATGGCGATCATGTGGATGGTGGTACTAGCCGATTCGATAAGGATGGTATCGTGTATCAAGGAGTGTGTACTGACTTTGGTTTCAACACAACTGCCAACGCCTTCTCCAGTACCTATCCTTTTGGGTACGACATAGGCGTTTTTAAGATCGATTTTCAAGTAGCAGCTGTGAATGCCGCCGGAGGAAGCAATATCAATGAAGGGTGTGCCCCTGTTGAGATCGAATTCTCCAACACCAGTACCGGGGACCAATGGATCTGGGATTTCGGTGATGGTAGCCCCACCGTTTCCATATTTGAACCTACATATACCTACACCACTCAAGGTTCATATACCGTTATGCTTATTGCCTATGATTCGCTTACCTGTACCGTAGCCGATACAATTACTTTTCCAATAACGATCAATACGGCCCAGGTACTTACAGCAGGTTTTACGATCAGCCAAACCGTTGATTGTTCCGTCTTTCAAGTTCAAACCACCAACACGACCACAGGCTCTGGTGTTTCATTTCAATGGAATATGGGTGATGGTACTACTTACACCGATACCAATGTGGTACATAACTACGCGACCGCTGGTACGTATGACGTGCAGCTGATCGCCTACGACCCGGTAGGCTGTGCCCAACCGGATACGGTTGTTTCTACCATCGTAATAGCTGAACCCATTCTGTTGGAAGCCGCCTTCACTATTGAGCAACTTCCGGATTGTGATGATCTATTGGTTTCAACGACCAATACTTCGATAGGTAACGCTCCTGTGTACACATGGATCATGGGTGATGGTACTCAGCTGACAGGAACCGATATTACGCATGTGTTCTCCGGTGCTGGTACGTACACCGTTGAATTGATAGCTGTGGATAGCACCACGTGCAATATCGCCGATACGGTTTCGGTACAGGTGATCATTGATCCGTTGATCCAAATTGTCGCTGATTTCACTATCGATCAGGTCCTTGATTGTGAGGAATTGGTTGTGACTACTACAAATCTTAGTTCCGGATCCAATATGGCATTCGAGTGGAACATGAGCGACGGCACACAGTACAATGACACGAATGTGGTCCATACTTTTTCCGGACCGGGTACGTACGATATAACGTTGGTCATTACCGATCTATGGGGATGCGTACCGGACGTTACTTCCAACATCCAGGTGATCATCGATCCATTGGTTCCGGTAACTGCGGCTTTTACCGTTCAACAAACCGATAGCTGCACGTTACTGCTGGTTTCAACCACGAATTCCAGCATAGGTAATGTGAGTTATAATTGGGATATGGGCGACGGTACGATCTACGATACGTTCGAACCCACACATGCCTACGATGAGCCCGGAACATACACCGTTACCCTTTCAATTGCCGATCTTGATTGTGGACAAAGCGATGAATATTCCTTGCCAGTGACGTTGATCAATGATCTACCAACCAGTCTTGTTCCACAAGCAGT
The DNA here is from genome assembly GCA_016704485.1 of Flavobacteriales bacterium. Lineage (NCBI taxonomy): Bacteria > Pseudomonadati > Bacteroidota > Flavobacteriia > Flavobacteriales > Flavobacteriales bacterium. The sequence continues at coordinate 2,335,593 of JADJAA010000001.1, forward strand.
GATCTGCCTTGGTGAGACCACCGTGCTCGACGCCACTGCGGATGTTGACACTTATTCGTGGAACACTGGTGAAACCACACCGACCATCACCGTTGCAGAAGGGGGGATCTATTTTGTTGAAGTAGTTGCCGGAACATGTACGGGCCGTGATACCGTTGAAGTTCTACAAGCGGTGGAATTTGATCTTTCGGATTCATTGATCGCTTGTCCTCGTGCTGAGGTTCTTCTATCCATACCGATAGAGGGAACGGCCTATCAATGGGTAATGGGAGGGACCAATAGAACACAACTTGTGTACGGTGAAGGCGCTTACCCGTTTACGGTTTGGGATGAGCTCAACTGCCCACACCTGGATACGATAACCGTTCTGCCAAAAGACCCGGATGCGTTTTTATTCGCTCCTAATGCATTCACACCGGATGATGATGGAAGAAATGATACGTTCATAATTACAGGGTATGGTGAAGGGATTACCGAGCTGCTCATTTTTAACCGTTGGGGTGAGAAGATCTACGAAACCGGTTCACCGATCAGACCATGGGATGGTACATTCAAAGGCACTCCGGTAAAGAACGATGTGTACGTTTATCGCTTGGAATACAACGCCGAATGCACACCGACTGAGCAAGTGACCAAGTTGGGACACGTGATGGTGGTGCGATAACGCCTATATACCAAAGCAAGTCTAGTGCGATCACGCTAAGAACTGCGCCGTATACGATCCCTTCGCGGTTTTCAATTCCTCTGGTGTGCCTTCAAATACGAGTTGGCCACCGCCATCTCCGCCTTCAGGGCCGAGGTCTATTACGTGGTCCGCACATTTGATCACTTCGACATTATGCTCGATCACCAACACGCTGTGGCCGTTGCTGATCAGCATGTCGAATGCCTTCAACAATTTAGCGATGTCATGGAAATGCAGACCCGTTGTAGGTTCATCAAAAATGAAGAGCGTTGGTTTTTCATCCTGACCTTTCGCTAGGAAACTGGCCAGCTTGATACGTTGCGCCTCACCGCCCGAAAGCGTGCTGCTGCTCTGTCCCAACTTCACGTAACCTAGACCGGTTTCTTGCAACGGTAACAGCTTGTTCACAATGCGTGTACATGCGTTGGAGTTGCCATGTTCCTGGAAGAAGCCGATCGCATCATCCACGGTCATGTCGAGCAATTCAGCTACATCGGTAGCGGCGAATTTCACATCCAGGATCTCTTCCTTGAACCGCTTTCCATTGCACGCTTCACACTTCAGATTGATGTTCGCCATGAACTGCATTTCAATGTGTACTTCGCCTTCGCCTTGGCACACATCACACCGCCCGCCATCCACATTGAAACTGAAGTAGGCAGGCTTGTAACCGCGCATTTTCGCCACATCGATCTCACTATAAAGTGTGCGGATCTCATCCCATGCCTTCACATAGGTAACCGGATTACTGCGGCTACTGCGCCCGATCGGGTTCTGGTCGATCATTTCAACGGCCTTTAACCGCTTGATGTCACCCAACAATGCCTTGTGTTCGCCCGGACGTTCGCTGTATCCTTCCAACTCCCGCTTCAGAGCGGGGTAGAGGATGCGCTTTACCAAGGTCGTCTTGCCACTGCCACTTACCCCTGTGATCACGGTGAGCATGTTCAACGGAAAGGCCACATCGATGCCCTTCAAGTTGTGTTCACGTGCTCCGTTCAATATCAATTTGTCCTTAACGGGTCTTCGTTTGGTCGGGGTCGGAATTTGCTCACGGCCGGTCAGGTACTTCGCCGTTAGACCATCGCTTTTGATAAGGTCGGCATGGGTACCGGAGAAGACCACTTCACCTCCATGACTGCCGGCCATCGGGCCCATATCAATGATGTGATCGGCTGCACGCATGACCTCTTCATCATGTTCAACAACGATCACCGTGTTACCAAGGTCGCGTAATTTCTTCAGCACTTCGATCAACGCCAGTGTGTCCCGTGGGTGCAACCCGATGCTCGGTTCATCCAGAATATACATGCTTCCGACCAAGCTGCTACCAAGCGAAGTGGCCAGATCGATCCGCTGCGTTTCACCTCCACTCAACGTATTGCTGCGCCGTTCCAATGTGAGATACCCCACGCCAACTTCATTAAGATACTGAAGGCGATTCGTGATCTCCTTTAACAAGCGTGAGGCGATGCGTTGATCCTGTTCATTCAATTCTACCGTTCGGAAGAATTCGTAGCATTCGCGGATCGGCAAAGCCACCAGTTCCGTGATGTCCTTGCCGGCTACTTTTACGTAACGTGCTTCGGGTTTCAATCGCGAACCCTCGCAAAGCGGGCAGGTGGTCTTGCCCTTGTATCTACTACCGAGCACACGGTATTGGATCTTGTAGCTTTTCTCTTCAACATATTTGAAGAACCGATCGATCCCATTCACGCCTTTTCCTCCCTTCCAAAGCAGGTCCAACTGTTCCTTGGAAAGTTCATGGATCGGACGGTGGATCGGGAAATCATATGCTTCGCTGGCGACAATGAACTTCTCTTTCCACTCGCTCAATTTTTCCCCGCGCCAAGGTGCAACGGCCTCGTCGTACACGCTCAGGGTCTTGTTCGGTATCACCAGGTCCGCATCAATTCCGATCACATTGCCATATCCCTCACATTTCGGACAGGCCCCTACCGGATCATTGAAACTGAACAGGTTCGGAATAGGTTCCTCGAACGTGATCCCGTCCAGTTCGAATTTATCGCTGAAGCCCATTTGGCGCTGTTTGCCTTTGGCATCATCACCCAACAGGATCAATTCACCTTGGCCTTCGAAAAAGGCACCCTCTGCACTATCCGCAATGCGGCTTTCGCTTTCTTCATTGCCAGGGTCAACGGTCAATCGATCCAAGACCAGGAACCATGTGCCTGTGGGTTCCGTCTTGGCTTTCAGAAGATCCTCGATCCGGTGAACATCCGTTCCATCGTGAACACGTGCGAATCCTTGTTGTTGCAGAATATCGAGGTGTTCATGCAGTTTCCGACCCTCTGGCCTATGGATGGGGGACAGCATTAGCACTACACCGTCCTTTGGGTAGCTGTTAACGCCAGCCACCACATCTTCAATGGTATTCCGCTTCACTTCTTGGCCGCTTGCCGGGCTGATGGTGTGACCTGCTCGTGCGAAGAGCAGTTTCATATGGTCATATACCTCGGTGCTGGTTCCCACTGTACTACGCGGGTTGCTGGTCATCACCTTTTGCTCAATGGCAATGGCCGGGCTTATTCCGATGATGCGATCCACATCCGGCTTTTCCAGACGTCCCAAGAACTGACGTGCGTAGCTGCTGAGGCTCTCCACATAACGCCGTTGCCCTTCAGCATAGAGGGTATCGAACGCCAAGCTGCTCTTGCCACTACCGCTCAGACCGGTTACCACCACCAATTTGCCCCGCGGAATATCCACATTGATGTTCTTCAGGTTATGCACCCTTGCGCCTTGGACACGGATGAAACCATGTGCTTTCGGTCGCATAGGTGTCGAAGGGTTTTTTGCCGCTGTTGTGGTCTTTTCGATGGGATAGGGAGGATTGAGCGGCGCAAATTTAACCTTATGGATCCGGGTTGAAGTAGAAAATGAATAAGTAATAATGAGAGGTGATACAGATAGAAAGAATTAAAGAGAGATAGAAAGCACCGCAACCGCCAATACGCATCCTTAGCGTCGATCCTGTCATCCCGGCCTTGAGCCGGGAGGGTCGACCAGAGGTGAATATTACTTAGCGGTGCAAATGGAATTTTTATTTAGATCTCAAAATTCATGAATCCAGAAAGAAATCACTGCACCAGCGAACATGCATTGCCCTCAGGTGAACGAACTAGCGCTATGACCATAAAATAATGCTGAAGGAGCAAGGAACGTTAGCCCAAAAGCAGTTATCGGTTTGCCTTTTATGAGTTCAAGGCATTATCTTTGCCTATGTAAGGCTGAAAAACAATTTTTTTAAGGCACTACACAATATCCATATGACAGGCAACGTTCCTTGTACCGAATCACGTCTGTAAACCAATGACCAACACACCCACTGCACTTAGCAGAGGGTCATACACCAAAACCTAGACCAGATAGCAAGACCTCTACCCTCTACATTTTTCGATCCACAACGGACCAAAAAAGGGCAAGGCCATGCTATCAAAAAGTCAAAGGACCGCTACTGCGGAGGTGTCTACGGACCAACAACTTGTGCGTGCATATTTGGAGGGCAGTGAAGCCGCCTTCGAAACATTGCTGTTGCGCCACAAACGCAAAGTGTGGTCGCATGTGTACTTGCTTGTACGCGACCGTGAACTTACTGAGGATATCTTCCAAGAGGCATTCATCAAAGTGGTGAATACCCTGAAGAACGGTAAGTACAACGAGGAAGGTAAGTTCCTGCCTTGGGTCATTCGCATTGCCCACAACTTGGTGATCGACCACTTCCGCCGCAATAAGAAAATGAAACTTGTGCGTAGCAATGAGGACCATGATGTGTTTGCCACCATTGCACAACCCGGCAAGAACGTGGAGCAGCGCATGGTGAATGTGCAGATCGATGCGGATGTACGGAAGCTCATTGAATCACTCCCCGATGAACAAAGGGAGGTGGTTATCATGCGGACCTACTTGAGCATGAGTTTCAAAGAGATCTCCGAGCAAACGGACGTGAGCATCAATACGGCATTGGGTCGTATGCGTTATGCCCTGATCAATATGCGGAGAATGATCAAGGAAAGGGACCTGGTGCTCGAACGCGCATAGGTAGAAGTTAAGATTCCAAGGCGGCGGGCACAAATAGTGGGTCCGCCGCTATTTTTTTGTGGTACCCATGCAATACGCGGAACCGGGTCGGCGTTAGAGCATCATTGAAAGAAACTTAACCCTCTAGTTTATGGCCCACTCTACCCTTCGTAAGAAGAACTCGCGCAACACACCAAAGACCCCGAAGAACCACCTGAGTATGGGTCCACGCGCCAACACCATCCAACTTATTCTAGGCTACTCCCGCGCACTTCGCGTTGTCGATGCACCTCCAGTAGGAAAGATCGATATTGTGTTGAACTAGTTCTTGGCTTTACGCTTTTAGAATCATTAGTCGTATAAGCGACAAACGATTCTAAACGCACAGCAATGCCATTTACGTTCAACCAACAACCAAAGCAAGGGATTGCTACACCTTCGAACTCTTCCAGTTCATCTCCTTGAAGCCGATCATTCTCCCTTTAACGGGATCCCAAACCTTCAACCGAAGACACCGGATCATTTCACCAGGCATCAAAGAAGTCGTCTTCGCGTTCTTCAATTCCGGGATGGCCTTGTGTGCTTCTGGAAGGCGGTAGAATGGGATGCGAGCATTGAGGTGGTGTACATGGTGGAAACCGATGTTGCCAGTGAACCAATGCATGATCTTGCTCATACGCATGTAGCTGCTGCTCCCTAGTGCTGCATTCACGTAACTCCAACCTTCTTTATCGCTGAATGTTGCTGTTGGGAAGTTATGCTGTGCGTAGAACAAGTATGCGCCAAGACCAAGAGAAATAACAGCAGGAGCAATAAAGCCCAGCCAGAACGCCGTCCAGCCAAGGGTCAGAACGATCGTTGTGCCTACACCTACGTGCAATATCAAGGCAAGCAATGAGTCCCAGTGCTTTGCGCGATTGTTGATGAAAGAACGCACGCACATGCCGAACAGGAACACGAAAATGTATCCGAAGGCAATCGTGATCGGGTGGCGAATGAACAGGTAGACCGCACGTTCCTTTTTGGTGAAGGACTTGAACTTTTCCGTTGTAACGATAGGGTAGGATCCAATGCTACTGGTGTAGAGTTTACTGTTGTGTGTGTGGTGGTGGTCGTGGCTCCGTTTCCAGATGCTGGTAGGTGCCAGAATGTAGAGCCCAAAAAGCGTCATGAACGCATCGGCGATCTTCGATTTTTGCAGGATGGCCTTGTGTTGATGATCGTGATAGATGATGAACATCCGCGCGATCGTCAGTCCTGTAAGTACGCTCGCGATCGCTTTTAGCCAAATGGGTGTTGTTGGCCAAAATATGACGAAATAGAACGTTGCCATAAGCATGCTCGTACTTACCAAATGCCACCAGCTTTTCGCACGTATTTCCTGTGCGAATTGCTTCGTGGCAAGGATCAATTCCTTCTCCGTGCGCACTTTCATGCTTGGTGCAAAGGCCCTCGGTGCTTCCATCGTTTGTGTGTCCACAGCCATATATCGCTATTCTCTTTTATATCTTGTTCCAATCGTTGCGTATGGATCTTCGTGATCTCACCTTCCTGAGTGTTGGTCGGTGTTTCCACTAAAGTCTCCACTTTCATGTTGTAGTGCCCACGTCGCGGTCGAGTGATCGAAATGTACACTACAGGATATCCCAGCTTCTTGGCTAAATTCTCCGTGCCTTGAAATACTGGTGTTTCCTGATTCATAAAGGTAAGCCAAAATGCCCGTTCCGGAGATGGTGTCTGATCGGCTATGAACGCAGTTGCTGTTAATAAGTGCCGATCCCGAAGCATGCTTTTGCTGGCTTCCCGCATGGAATAAAGACGTGTTCCATGGCGTGTTCTCATTTTAAGGATCAACGCATCGAAATGCTTGTTCTGTAAGGGATGGTAGATCACATACAGTTGTGGTAGACCGGGTTCGTGGCTGTATCTGGCACCCGCCAATTCCCAATTCCCAAAATGACCTAACACAATGATAATGCTCTGATCCCGCTGTGCATAATTCTTTAGGATCTCTATCCCGTGCAACGTCACCCGTTCCTTTAGCGCTTCGGGCGAAATGGTCAATGTTTTCAACGTTTCTAACGTCAGATCACAGAACCAACTGTAGAATCGTTTCGCTATGGCCTGGAGCTCTGTCTCGCTCTTTTCGGGAAAACTGTTGCGCAGATTGGTCATGACCACCTGTTTCCTATAGCCGATAACGCCGAATAGGACAAAATTCATCAGGTCCGAAAGCACATAAAGCAATCGGAACGGTAGCATCGATATGCCATAAATGAACGGAAGCGCTATGTAGTAACCAATGGTACCCATGGACCGGCGCGAAGTTAAGTCGCGAGGGTCCACGGTTCATCCGGCTCAGTACCGAAGCAGCAATGCTATACCCTTGTATTCGGCTAACAGCCCATTCGGTAGGATACGTACCTCGCCACCCATTCGGATCTGTTCTTCGATGATGTCGTCCACGATGTCATCCACTACGCCCGGAGCCTTCGGATCTTTCACAAGTTCAATGTGTTCTCCGTTCACTTTGGCCGCTATGCGTAGGTCGCGTTCCACCAACAACGTCATTCCACTGCCTTCACGGACCTGCCTCCAGATGTCGATGATCGATGTGCTGTGCATCGTGGCCGGTGCTTTTCGCAAGACCTCAAGGTCCGCGAGATGACGCTTCTTTTGATCTTCGTAGGCCAGCGTCCATGCCGCCTTCACTACTGCCGCAGGAGCGGTTTCATCGTAACTGCCGTGCAGATTCCCGATGTAGATGGATGCATCCTCGGCAGCGGCTACCAAATGCGGGTATTGTTCATGGGTGCACGCCACCACCACTCGGCCCTTTATGCCGACCACTTTCCTCACCGCCCGATCCACGTCCAAATTGAACTCACGCAGTAGGTTCGTCTGACCTGTCGAATGACTCGCCGCATGGGAATTGGCCGCAGAGCGTTTGTTGCGCATCGGGAATGTACCGTGTGCCTCACCTACGAGTCGATCGTTCGAGGCATGGTACAGGTTTGCTCCTTTAGTGCCAAGCACCAGAACATGGTGATCCACTCCGCCCAATTTCCAACGGATGACCTCTCGAGTAACGAAGGTGTCGTCGACCGCAGCGCGTTCATCCACAGGGAACGGAAGCCGCACCACTTCGGTGATATCCGAGGCAATGAAAATGGCCATACCTTCCTCGTTGTGGCGGTGGTCGATGGCCCCAGCTACGGCACCTAGTCGCTCCAAAATGGCGGCCATGGAGCGTTTGTCACCGAGTTCCAATATGCGCTCCTCGGCTTCTTTCGCGAGACGCCGTAGGATGAGCTCGTCCTGATCCGAATCCGGTATGGTCCGGTGTGTCGGGAACAATAGGCTTATGCATGGACCTTCGCGATCGGCCATCAAACGGTGTATCAATTCGTTGTGAAGTAATGTCGTTGTGCTCATGGTTTCTTAGATATGCAAGGAAAGTACGCATACTTTCCTGATCCGATCATGACACTTGTCACCTTTGATCTAATCGAATATTGATCGCCTACCGATCACACTACAGATCGGACAAACGCGCGGGTCGTGCTTCTTGGCCGGACAATGTTCTCTACCAAAGTAGATGATCTGCAAATGCAAGGCGTTCCATGTTTCTCGCGCAAATAATTTCTTCAGATCGGCTTCTGTGCGTTCCACGTTCTTACCTGTGCTCAAGGTCCATCGCCATGCCAAGCGGTGGATGTGCGTATCCACAGGAAAAGCAGGTATATCAAAGGCTTGGGACATAACAACGCTTGCGGTCTTGTGTCCTACGCCCGGCATACGTTCCAAGGCTGCCATATCAGCGGGTACTTGGCCATCGTGCTCTTCGAGAATGATGCGGCTTAACCCCCAAATACCTTTCGATTTCATAGGCGATAATCCACATGGCTTTATGATCTCGCGGATCTCGTCAACGTCAAGCCGCATCATTTTTTCCGGTGTATCCGCTTTTGCGAAAAGGAGTGGGGTGATCTCGTTCACTTTCTTATCTGTGCATTGCGCGCTCAATAACACGGATACCAGCAAGGTGTAAGGATCCCTATGGTCAAGTGGAATGGCCGGTTCGGGATAAAGCCGTTCCAATGTTTCCTGCACGAAGGCGGCTTTTTCTTGCTTGGTCATTGACGCAGGACATTACTGAATTCCATATGCTCGCACCTCCCCTTGGTCTTTTCGATGTGCTGGAGGTCCTTCGGTTTCGGCCACAGTCCGCCCCAGGACCAGCCGTACTTGCCGATGATCGCCAGTATCTCATTTGCGATAAGTGTTCCGCGACGCCCCGGTACATACGTTCCACTTGGAGGTTCCACTATCGTACCGTTGGGACCAGCGGTTGTGCAGGGATTCAATAATGGGTTGATGTCGATCGCTATGCCTTGTGTGTGCTTGCTGATATTCGGCGAAGTCGGCCGACTGCGGTAATTGAATGCTGATGTATTGTTATCGGCCATGGATGCAGCATCGTTCCAACCGGTGCTGTCCGCATTCAATCCGTAGCAATTGATAGGGATCACTTTCGCAATGGGGAATCGATCACGTTTCATTTCGTTGAATATGGCTTTCACATCGTCAACCAAACAACTGTGTACGATCAAGATCCCAGCGTACAACCGTGTCGTATCGATCTTGTTACACGTGTTATCCGTGAATGAATAATACTGTACTTCGATCGGTACCAATTGATCCCGGATCCCGGAGCCGAGCTCTCCTAAATGGTTCTCGATCACGCGTAATTCGGCCGCGAACCCCACCATATCCGCTCTAGTACTATGGTGTATCTGTGTTGTCGAAAGCGCATGTGCGTAGATGAACGGTAACAACAACGGTATGGTCAGTATCCACCTGTTCATTCTCCATGCACTACCGGCCCATCGCCCAAGTTGAACGTGTAGGTCCAAACAGGACCTCCTCCGCCGATCCCCTCAACGATCACTTTATTCTGTTGTTCCGCGAACACATCGTGCAAAAGCGTATTCGATATGCGCAGGCCAACAAGGCTATTCATGTGCTGCACTTGCATGTAACAGAACAAATTCTCGCCTTCCAGCTCTTTACCGATCCATTGCCATTGCAGTTCGCTGTTATCCTTGCTCAAATGCAGATGGTCCACGAAGTAGGCATTCAACAAACTATCCGCTTTCGGGTGCTCATGCTGCGACCCCAATTTAAGGTCCGCAACATTAGCCAATGCGTGTTCTACATCATGCGCGGTCATATGCCAGGTCATATCAATGGTATGCGCTACCGGGTCGTGGCGCATGGTCAGAATGGAAATGAAATAGTCGTGCGGTACCAGTAGTACTGTCAGAACAACTATGAAAATTACATTCATGCTCTAGGCAATTGCGCGGTCGGGGTGATTTGATGGAAGCAGAAAATTGATCGTGCGTCTTAATGTACAAAGTAATGCTCCCGCTTCTGAATGCGTTGATGAAGCATATACCAGCGTTGATCGGTTCCGCAATCGGTTCTGATGTCCTGTCACATTCGAACGGATGGCAATGCATCGTTTATACAGAACATACTAAAAACTTGATCCTACCGCTGGATAACTGTTGCTCTAAGCCATCAGGCCGTGTCATATTCGACAACGTTGTACCATTAGGATCCGAGCTTTTCCATCATCTCATCACTCATTTCGTCAGAGTATATGCCGTAGCCGTTCACCAGAACACCCTTGTGGTCGGACGTCTTGCTGGAAATAGCATAGAGAATGGAATTATCGGAAGGATTCGAAGCTCCTTCGAACCGGAAGTATTTGTCAATTTCGAATTCATGGTGGAACAAAATGAAATCGCGACTCCTACACTCAATGCATTGTTCTTTCAGGTTGAAGTCTTCCACATAGCCCTGCTTTCGAAGACCATTGATCGCCTCCACTAATGTGTCGTATGCTTCATGTTTTTCGTTCATTACGGTTCTGTTTCATTATTTGCCTAGGTATGAAGAATACATCCATACCGATTTCTCCTGCTCACGGATATAGTCGCTCATCAGTGCGTTGGTTCCTTCGTCGTTCGCCTCGGCGGAAAGTGAAAGCAACTCCCTTTGTAGCTCGATCAATACCTTGAAGGAATCAAGGACCTCCGCTACGGCCTTAGCGCCATCGGAGATCTCTTTGCTCTCCGCAATACGCGAGATCATCGTATAGTCCGAGTATTTATGATGTGGTGTATGACCAAGCGTGAGGATCCGCTCAGCCACCTCGTCGATCTTGATGAGAAGGTCGTTGTACAACTCTTCGAACTTTAAGTGCAGCTCGAAGAATTCCGGTCCTTTGATATTCCAATGATAACCTCGTGTATTCTGATAGAATATCGAATAATCAGCAAGCAGTTCGTTCAGTTTTTCTGCCAATTCCTTTGATCGGGTCTTGTCCAGACCTATCGCGCTCATATTCTTCATTATCCTATTGGGCCTTTGGGTTGATCATTTCAAGTTTCGGAGCCGATCTACTTCGTTCATGCAACGATTGCCTTGTACTGGACCCCTTGTTGACAAGATAAGAAGGATCCAACGAGGCGATCTGTAAATATTGTGAAGAACACATGATCACGGTCCCCCTTCGATCAGCCGTATCACAAGTCCATGTATCGCTCGCGGTCATTTGAAATTGTCGATCCTCAATTCATGATCTGGAACAATATCCACTTTGAGCATGGTCGGGTCTCATCTACCAGCGAAGTCATGCACTTTTGCTTATGATCATACAGTGATCGCTATTCGGGATCGCACCGGACATGGTCCAACGGATGTGTTTCATCTTTATACGGTACCTGGTAGATCACAAAGACGGGCGTTGTGGTATGATCCGGAAACAAAAGTTGCGCAATACTCAACTGAGGACCGATCGTGCCGAACATTAATTTGCGTAATGGTGTTTATTGGCGAATTTTGATCCATGAAAGGGCCGAAGTCAGGACCCGAAGAAACCGTGCAGAATGATGACATGGTAGTAGGAGTACCTCCCTTGCACGTTGAGCCGCGTACACGTCAAGGCATCTTCGTTGTGGCCATGTTGCTCTGTCTAAGTCCGGCGATGGGGCCGCCATTGGCACTGTTGCTTGGTCTAGTGCTGGCACTTACCATCGGTGATCCGTTCGCGGCATGGAACCGGCAGGCTACCAACTGGCTGCTGAAGGCTTCCGTGGTGGGTCTGGGTTTTGGGATGAACCTGCAACACGCCATCGCTGCAGGCAAGGACGGTTTGGTCTTCACCGTATTCTCGATCGTTCTCACGTTGATGTTGGGTTGGATCCTTGCCAAGTGGCTACGGGTCGATGGGATCTCCGCCTTTCTCATCTCCAGCGGCACAGCGATCTGCGGAGGCAGTGCTATTGCAGCGGTTTCGCCAATTGTTAGAGCAAATGGTAAACAGATGACCGTAGCATTAGGCACGGTGTTCATCTTGAATTCGGTGGCCCTGCTCATCTTTCCTTTGCTGGGTCATTTGTTGGACATGAGCCAGCATCAATTCGGTCTATGGTGCGCCATTGCCATACACGATACAAGCTCGGTGGTCGGCGCCGGCGCGGCTTATGGTGAAGAAGCCCTGCAAATTGCGACCACGGTTAAGTTGCAACGTGCGCTCTGGATCATTCCGCTGTCGTTGATCACCGCGTTGGCTATGAAGGGTGGGGGCAAGGTCACCTTGCCGTGGTTCATTGGATCGTTCATTGCCGCCATGGTGTTCAGCAGCTACTTTCCGGAATATGCCACGGTGTATGGTTGGTTAGCACTGGCCGCAAAACGTGGATTAACGCTCACACTCTTTCTTGTTGGTGCCAGTCTTACGTTGGAAACCATGCGCGCCGTAGGTGTTAAGCCGATGGTGTTGGGGATCCTGTTGTGGGTCCTGATCAGCGTAATGTCCTTGATCGCGATCCTCTCATTGGGATGATCTGCGCTTAGTGCCCGTGCAACGGGGTCTTCAACGGTAGTTGAAGCGTAGTAAAGTGGGATTGCCGTCCTGCCCTTCATTGCTGATCAGCATATCGCCATTGGCAAGGAATGTAATGCCTTCTGCTTTATTGAACACGTTGGGATCAATGGCCTCCATGTGAATGATCTTTCCTTGCATATCAAAAATGAAGAACAAATGATCGGCAGCGGAAAGAACGTACAGCTCGTTCCGGATGGGGTGTACGCTGATCGCTGAGGAGCTGAATTTCAGCACGGGTACTTCCACCGCGCATTCCTTACTTTTTTTGGTGCGTACGGGTAGGTCGATCTTTTTGGCGATAGCGAAGTCCTTGATCACTTGTAGATCGAACTCGAAAACGGGGTCGGGCAGTAATGTGCTGCTTGCCACATCGAACGCATAGATCGCCCGTTTATCCTTGAATATCGAACCTTTCCCTAGTTTGCTTTTGCAGGCGATAAGAAGCCTGTTGTTCGCTTCATCGTAGCAAAGCCCTTCGTTATTCTTTGCCGGGATCCCGGTAGGGTAAGTGTACAACGTGAACTCGTTCTGTCTGTAGTGATCCACCTTGAACAAGGTCGCATCGCTACGCAGAATGAACATGGCATCTCCAACACGCGTTACGCCCTCATAGTCGCCATCAATGTGGAATTGGAACTGCTCTTTTATGGAGTTGGTCAGCAGATCGTAGAAGAACAATACACCGTTCTCGTCCTGGATGCAGGCTACGGTATGATCATCGATATCGGTAAGGCCGGAAACCTCGTGGAGGGTATCGGGCAGTACGGCGATCGCTGATGGCTTGTTCAGATCATATCCCGAAGTTCGGTCATGCGTGGTGAGTTCCGTGGTACTGCACGCAGTAATGCCGATGGCCACAACAATGGGGATGAAAAAGTTGTTCATACAGGTGGGATCCAATACGCAACGATCCGCACGTTATGGAACGTACGGATCGCTGGTTGACAAAAGTATAAGGTTTTGGGACCTTCCGCTCGTTACCGATCAGTCACTCACTTGCGTATGGATCTTGGTGTTGTCCACTTTCTCCAAGTAGATCATTTCTTCGCCCTTGGGCAATTTCCAAGTAATGGAAGTTCCTTCTCTGTAACCGACCAACGCCGAACCCATTACGGTAAATACAGATAGTTTATTGGCTTTCAGGTCAGCATCACGCGGCATCACCAGTTCCAGACCTTCTTTTCTTCCGGATGGAGCTTGTATGGTAACAATGCTCCCAACGCGCACTACATCGTGCGGCAATTCTTCGGCCTTTCGGATATCTGCTTGTTCGAGTTCCGAGTAGAGTTTATCCAAACTCTGGCGTATGGTGATATCGGGCGGCGTGCCACCAATGATCCAAGCCATAATTAGATCGCGTTCTTTAGCGCAGATGATCAAGCGTGGGTTTTCCATGTCAAATTCGTTTCAGTTCATTGATTATTGTTTCCAAACTTTCCTTGGCATCCCCGAAAAGGATCTTGCAGTTAGCACGATCGAAAAGGGTATTGGTAACTCCGGAATAGCCTTTGGCCATGCCACGTTTCATGACGATCACTTGTTTGGCTTTGTAAGCGCGAATGATCGGCATTCCGTAAATACTGCTGGTAGGGTCGTTCTCGGCTGCGGGGTTCACTACATCATTTGCACCGATCACGAGCACCGCATCGTAGTATTCCATCTTTCCATTCACCGCAGCTATGTCCAGGACCGATGCGTAAGGAATATTCGCTTCGGCCAGCAACACGTTCATGTGTCCGGGCATTCTGCCTGCTACAGGGTGAATGATGAAATGAAGCTCCACCCCATTCTGTCGCAATTGCTCTTGCAATGCGAAACATTCGCGTTGCGCTTGTGCCACGGCCATGCCATAACCTGGCACAACTGCCACTTGTCTGCTGAACGCCAACAAAGATGCCGTTTCCACAGCGGTGATCGGTTTGATCTCTTGTTCAGCCTCGTCAGTAGCTGCGCCAGAGGAGCGGAAACTACCCGCAAGGACACTGCCCAACGATCGGTTCATGGCCGTACACATCTGGGTGGTCAGTAATAGACCGGTAGCTCCTACGAGGATACCACCGATGAGCATCACCGGATCGTGGAAGATGAGGCCAGCCATTAATGTGGCCACACCCGTTAAGGCGTTCAGCAACGAGATCAACACAGGCATATCAGCGCCACCAATTGGCAAGGTGAAGAAGATCCCGTAGAGCAATGCAGCCATGGAGATCATGAGCAGAACCGTTGGGAACGACGGAGACATGCTGGGCACTATAAGATAGGCAAGCGTGAGGACGCTCATGATCAACAAAAGGGCTTGCGCTATGTATTTGTGCGCTTTTACCGGACGGGGTAGTTTGCGTCCATCCAGTTTCATGTAGGCCACCATACTCCCGGTAAATGCAGCACCACCGAATACACCACCGAGAATGAGCACAACGGCAAGGAAATTATTTTCCACTGGTGCCTCGCTATACACAGCATTCAACCCTAGAACTACTGCGCATGCACCACCTAAGGCATTGAAAATACTCACCAACTGGGGCATTGCGGTCATGGCCACACGATCGCTCCACACCTTTCCGATCACCGTGCCGATCAGGATAAGCCCGAGTAACAGGGCTATGCTGATCATGCTTGTTCCCGGGTTACTATGGGCGATCGCCACTGCGATAAGTGCCACAATGACACTGCCTGCTGCGACGGTATTGCCCAGTTTTGCTCGAGCTGGATCGCCCATGAACTTCAAGCCTTGCACCAACCCTATAGCTGCTGCCAGATAGATCAATTCCATGTTCATGGTTTTTGACCTTTAGCTGGTTTACGTTTCACAACGAACATGGAAAGCATGCGGTGCGTGACGAAGAAGCCACCCGCGATATTAATGGTGCCGAGAAGCACTGCGAGTGATGCCGCCGCCATGGTCCATGGACTATCCGGTGTAGTGTTGAGCAACTGTATAATGCCGCCGATGAGGATAATGCCACTGATGGCATTGGATCCGGACATCAAGGGTGTGTGAAGGACCGCAGGTATGTTCTTTATTACCTCAAAGCCTACCAGTAGGCTAAGAGCAACAACGAAGAGACCGTCGATCGACGTGATCGTGTAGCTGAATTCCATAAGTTAAAGAGTTGCGGCTGTGAGTGCACGTACACGCTCATTCACCAATTCGCCGTTCTGCACAACCAGCGTAGAACGCAAGATCTCATCATTGGTGATGTTCTCGCGGTGTGCCAGGTAGTATTCAATGAAGGTGCTGTAATTGTTGGAGAGCAGGAAGGAGGTGCTGTGGGCACAACTGCATTCGATCGATGTGGGACCGAGGATGGTGACCTCGTTATGCATCACCGTCCGGTCGGGTTGTGTCACCGTGCAGTTGCCACCTGATGCCGCCGCGAGGTCCACGATCACTGCGCCGGGTTTCATGCCCATCACCATATCGTCAGTGATCAATATCGGTGCTTTCTTTCCGGGGATCCTTGCGGTGGTGATGATCACATCAGCCCTTGCCGCTTCCAAGGAGATGCGTTCACGCACCTGTTGCAGAAAGGCTTCAGATTGTTCCACGGCATAACCGCCAGCGCCACGATCGTTCACGGCTCCTTCAACCTCGATGAATTCCGCCCCTAGGCTTTCCACCTCTTCCTTGGATGCACTGCGTACATCATAGGCTTTTACCACCGCACCCAATCTGCGTGCTGTAGCAATGGCTTGGAGGCCGGCCACGCCCGCACCCATGATCAGAAAGTTCGCTGGTCTCAATGTTCCACCAGCACTGGTGATCATTGGCACGGTAGCCAATGATCGTTCAGCAGCCAGTAGTACGGCCTGATATCCGGAGATCGACCCCACCGACGAGAGTACGTCCATGGCTTGCGCTAGGGTCGTTCTTGGCATGAGGTCCAAGCTGTATGCCGAAACTCCTTGACGTTGGTATAGGTCCAGCTTGGAAGGCATGCCTAGGAAATTGAAGAAACCGATGAAGGTCTTTGCTCCATTGAGCGGCCCGCCCAAGTAGTGATGGTCATAGCTTACTAGCACGTTAGCGCCATTGATCACTTCCTCCTCTCTCTCTACGACCTGTGCCCCTGCTGCTGTGTACGCTTCGTTGGTGAAACCGGCCGCACGTCCAGCATCACGCTGTACGAGTACGGTGGCTTTTCCGCCTAGGCGTTCGACTCCGGCAGGTGACAGCACCACCACCCGGCGGTCCGCCCGTTCCTTCAAGATCCCTATGGACACCATACTTATGGAAATATACCACGCTCCTTATATGCCTTTTCCAATCGACGAAGTGCCACGATGTATGCGCTGGTACGCCAATCCACGTTGAATTCCGTGGCAGTATCCGCCACTTTCGTGAATGCGTCCTCCAGTTTTTCTTCGAGCATTTCCAGTACTTCTGCGATCTTCCAGATCTCGCTTCGTTTGTTCTGGAGCCACTCGTAATAGCTGCCGATCACACCGCCGGAATTGCAAAGGATGTCCGGAATTATGTCGATGTTCTTTTCTCTCAGGATCCGTTCGCCTTCGGTGTTCGTTGGTCCATTGGCTCCCTCGGCGATCACCATTGCTTTAATTGCTCCTGCGTTCTCACCGGTGATCTGATTTCCCAGTGCTGCTGGCACCACGATCTCACAATCCAATCCGAAGAAATCCTTTGGTTCCATTTCTTTCGCACCAGCGAATCCCTTGATGTTGCGTCCACTCGCATCACTATGCGTCAGCAGTGCCTCGGGATCGATACCCTTCGGGTCATACAAGGTGGCCGTAGCATCCTGAACGGCGATCAAGGTGGCACCCTCTTTCAGTAGGAAGTGCGCGGTCCAATAGCCCACATTGCCGAATCCTTGCACGATATATTTCATCCCGTTCAAAGACTTGTTGCGTCGCTTTGCCCACGCTTTCAAGTTCACCACTACACCGAAACCTGTAGCACGATCACGTCCTTCCAAGCCACCGGCGCCCAAGGGCTTTCCGGTCACCACGTGCAGGTTGGCGAAACGTGTGGCAGGGGATTTCGTGGAGGAATACGTGTCCGCGATCCAGGCCATGATCTGCGCATTGGTATTGATGTCCGGCGCAGGAATGTCCAGGTCAGGCCCGATGTTGTCTCCCAATGCGTAGGTGAAGCGCCGTGTGATCCGCTCCAGTTCGTTCTGCGAGTACAGCTTCGGATCGATCTGGATCCCTCCCTTGGCGCCGCCGTACGGCAAGCCGGCCAGCGCCGTCTTCCACGTCATCCAGATGGCCAAGGCGCGTGCGGAGTCGATGTCCACCGTTTGGTGGTAACGCAAGCCGCCTTTGTAGGGCCCGAGCGCATTGTTGTGCTGCACGCGGTAGCCGGTGAAGACCTCGATCTTGCCGTTGTCCAACTTCACCGGGAAGTGGACCACGATCTCGCTATTGGTCTTTGCAAGGATCTTGCGGACACCGGGGTCCAGATCCATGATATCGGCGGCATGGGCGAATTGCTCCATGACCACCTCGTACATGCCTTCCTTTCGTTCGGCTTTTTTTATGGCTTCTGTTGTCATTTCAGGTTTGACGGGGTTCATTTATAATGCTCACAATGATACGTGATGTGATCCATGTTTCGTAACGCACAGTATTCAACATGATCGCAAGATCCGCATAATCCGGGAATGCTTGTCTTCGGAATTACGCGGCTATCAACTACTGTCATCAGCGTTGGCGTTGGTTTTACCTCATGTTCTAGACAGAATAGAATAGGAGTTGCCGCGTTGCGTTGAAATACGCAGTCGCCATCATGTACACACGATGGACAGATCGAATGCGACGCAGAGGACCTAATTCCAGGTTGTGACGGGATCTTGTTCATTGCCCATCCAAGGTCAAGGGCTATGCCAAGCGGGTGATCGTCACGGGCTAGGTTCGGATGTATCCTTCGGAAAGTACTGTCAATAAAGGATTTTAGAAAATTTTGATCGTTGTCATAGAACCACCGAACACGGATCGTTAGCACCGTAAAAGTGGGGTGTAATTCCCCGGTTGGTACGGAATGTACCGGTACTACTTCAATTTTTCCCGCAAGGTTTTCCGATCGATCCCCAAGATCTCCGCCGCTTTGGTCTTGTTATTCCCGGTTGCTTCCATCACGCGCTGAATATGGTGCTTTTCCATGTCGGCGAGGGAGTGAAGTTCAGTGCTCGAGGAACGTTTTGGAGCGCTGGTCTTCATGGCTTCCGGTAGGTCATCCATTGTGATGGAGCTGTCCTTCATGATCACTGAGCGGTGAATGAAATTTTCGAGTTCCCGTACGTTCCCCGGCCATGCATATTCCTGTAGCGCATCCAGTACCGCAGCCGAAATGCGCAACGATCTCTTGCCCATTTCCTTGCAGTATTTGGTGTTGAAATGATTGATCAATAAGGGAATGTCCGTTGCGCGATCACGCAGTGCTGGCAAGTGGATGTTGATCAAGTTCAACCGGTAGTACAAATCCTCGCGGAATGATCCGTTCCTCACCATATCCAGCAAATTTGAGTTGCTGGCAGAGATCAGTCTAACACTTACGCGTTGGGATTTCGTGGCACCCAACATGGTTATCTCCTTGTCCTGGATCGCACGCAACAGCTTGGCTTGTACGGCTGCGGAAGCATTGCCGATCTCATCCAGGAATAGGGTTCCGCCATCGGCCGCTTGGAAGAAACCCGCTCGGTTGGTGGTGGCTCCGGTGAATGCACCCTTGGTATGTCCAAAAAGTTCGCTTTCCAGCAACTGGTCCGGGATGGCCCCGCAATTCACTGCTAGGAACGGTGCAGATGATCGATCACTGTTGTAATGGATCGCACGTGCAACAATTTCTTTGCCCGTGCCACTTTCTCCGGTTACCAGCACTGTTGCTTGGTTGTTCCGTGTACGTTCGATCACCCGGAACACATCCTGCATGGTCTGTGAGCGGCCAATAATTCCCGGAATTTCTATCGTTGCCGAGGGGGTATTGATGGATCCCAATGTCGCATTGCCAAGCGCCTTCTCAACAGCGACACGGAGCTCATCCTGCGTTACCGGTTTCACTAGGAATTCCACGGCGCCCAGTTTCATTACATCCACGGCCACCTGCACTTCGGGGTATCCGGTCAACACGAGTATAGGCACTTTCGGAAAGTGCTGTGCAACGTAGCGCACCAATTGGGTGCCGTGTACATCGGGCATGTTCAGGTCCGTGATCACGAGATCCACTGGGCCTTGTTCGAGCACAGCGATCGCGTCCACCACATTGTTGGTGGTAAATGGTGTTAGCCCCATGTTGTTCATGTACCGCCGCAGCAGTTCCAACATATCGCGGGAGTCATCCACAAGCAGCACGGACGGTTGTTCTTTCATGGTATGGGAAATGTGAGCGTGAACGTGGTACCATCACCTACCTTGGACCTAACTGTTACATCGCCTTGGTGGGCTTTCATGATGCCGTGCACGACCGCTAAGCCCAGTCCTGTTCCTTCGCCTACCGCCTTGGTCGTAAAGAAGGGCTGAAAGATCTTTTTCAAGTTCTCATTCGCTATACCCTTGCCATTATCCGTGATCGCAACATTTACGGAACTACCTTCCTTGTATGCTGCGATGGTGATATTGCCATGGTTGGGCATAGCAGCTAGAGCGTTCAGCATGACATTGGTGATCACCTGTGCGAATTGGATCGCATCCAAACGTAGTTCAGGCAGGTTGGGGGCAATATTCCAATCCACGCAAACGTGATGTTCGTTCAAGCGGTATTCGATCAATCCTACGGTTCCACGTATGGCTTGCTCTGGATCGGTAAGTTGGAACTGTGCGGGCATTTCGCATGAGAAGTACATCAGTTTCTTTACGATCTCACGCCCAATAAGCGCGGAGTCGATGATCCGCTGCAGATCATTCTTACGTTCTGGCCGCGTTTCATTTTGTTGCAGCAATTCAGCGTAGCCTAGCACGTTGCCTAATGGAGTGTTCAATTCGTGAGCGATACCAGCGGTCAGTTCCCCAAGAATGGCCAGCCGATCATTGTTTCGCAAGTGAGTCTGCACGAGCGTCTGTTGTTCGCGGTGTTCTTTTCGTTCTATGATCAAAGCAAGTTCCTGGGCCAGTTTGTCCAACAACTGTTGTTCTTCCGGTAGAAAAAGTGGCATGTCTTTCGTATCCGTACCGTTCGGGTAGGACACGGCAATGCTTCCACGGCGAATGCCGTCAACGGATAATTCCGCATCCAATAGTTCATGGGAGTCGGTTTCCTTACCGAACACCCGATCATCGAACCGCACTATTGCTTCTGCAATATCCGGGAACTGGAACCCTTGTGGAATGATGGTAACGATCCCATCAATAAGTTCAGAAAGCGATGTGTCCTGTTTTTGCGCAATACGGGCCACCGCATATAAACAAGCTAATTCCTTGACCCGTTCGGTCAGCTTCCGTTCCGAATTCAGTAATGGCATATTCACGTTCTCTACGCAAAGATACCTGCGGCAGTGGGTTGGTGCTTGATCACACAGGGGTGTTCAACGGTTAGTTTGCGGAACCAGCATATCGCAGCGGAATAAATGGCACGGAACGAAAAATGTATTGGTTGAACTTGTGCGGTGGCAACGAACACGTTTTCACTCCCAGAACACATCTTCCTCCAAAGCATCCGCTCCCTTCGGGGCCAATGAACCGTGTATTGCATCAATTCGATCCAATTCCTTCTCAGTGGCAACGGCTTCTATCTCCTTGAAGAGTACACGTTCCTCGAAACGGATATGGGCTTCCAGCTCCTCTTCTATTTGCGAGATGCGGGTAATGGGATCTTCTTTCTCCGTGAATAGCCGTGTTAATCTACGGTGCTCCGCAAGAGCGCGTTTCACAAGCTCGTGGTCGTTGCCAAGCACCGGGAAGATCGCTTCTTCTTCCAAGCCGAAGTGTGGCACCAGATGTTCCGCGTGGAAACGCTGGCAGTACGCCATCATACGCTCAGGGTCTATGTTCTTCTGTAGACCTGTTCGTAATTTCCAGCAGAGCAAAAGGCCGCGGTGGTGATCGCGGCTCAATGGCTTCAGTGAAGGGTGCCTTTTGATGGGAGTTGTTTCTGTTGTCATGGCGTTCTACTGGATAAAAGTACGCGGATCTTTTCGTAACCGATCGATCCGCATCATGAACATCTCCGCCATGCGTTCTGCATTCATGTGAGCGAGATCCGCAACGGGTCCTATGAAGAGTTCGTTCACCGTTGCGTGGAAGTGGGTGAGCCAACGTGCAAAATGCTCCTCGGATACGGGCAGGCCTGCGTGCGGACGGAATGGCACGCCACTGTAAGATCCCTCATTGATCAGAACGGTGCCCCAGAAACGGTACATCTTTGCTAAATGTTCCGGCCAGCGGTCCTGGATCACGTCGTTGAAAATGCCACCCAGCAATGGGTCTACGCGCACTTTACCGTAGAAGGTATCCACGAGAAGACAAATATGGTCGTGCGTGGAAATATCGTTAAGCGTTCTCATTGTGAAGCTGGATCCCAGTAGAGCGTGAAATAGAATGCAGCAAAGCCTACGAACGCGATCAGCAAGGCCCACACCCAGGAAGGAACTGCCTTCGGCGTTTCCGAGCCGGTGATCATGAACACATCGCTACGTTCACTACCATAAGCGTTGATGGTGATCGGGATGCGATCCTCCACCACTTCGTTGGGCTTTAACCCGAGCACGGTGATCGCTGGGCCGTTGCGTACTTCGAAAGGGATAGTACGCATGCCTTCAACGCCATTGGTGCTGCGTGCCACAATACGCAAAGTATGCGGACCATCGGGTAACTTCGTGGTATCGAAAAGGAACTTTACCGGCGGCGCGAATTCAGCGAACGGACTATGGTCCTCGTCGAGAAAGAGCTTGATACTGCGTTCTTCAGCCATGGTGTGTAGAGGTGTTGAGGATGGAACGCTTGATGTGATCCGGGTCGCCTTCGTTCGGTCGCACCATGAACTTTACAGCGAAGAATAAAGTGAACAATACGATGATCGCCGACACCGTGATGATCGGCATGTCCCAACTACTTTGGGGGCCCGTTCCGTGGCTAATGCCTTGCAATACTTTCGGCTGTTGTTTCTGGCAGACATCACAGGCCCACGAAGGCATGGTGAGCAGCATGGTGCAAAAGAATAGGAATGCGCGCATCATGGTAGTGCGGTTTCAGGGGAAACAGTGAATCGGGTGCTTTTCACCACCTCTTCGGTTGTTGGTGGTGCTTCATTGCTGAAGTTGGATCGCACATAGTTCACCACTGCCGTGATCTGTGCATCGGTGAGGTTCTCGGCCTGTGCGGGCATTACGCCAAAATCCGCACGTGCATCGTATCCACCAAGAACAATACTGATCATTTGTGTAGGATCCTTATCATTCACGATCACGCTACCGGCCAATGGTGGGAATGCTCCTGCCAATCCTTTACCATCTGCTTGGTGGCATGCAGAACAGGTTTGGGAGAAGATCGCACTACCATCGGGCAGGGCATCCGCTTCAGTGAGTTTTACAGCTTTGCCATCGGCGCCGGGGGAGGGTAGGAAAATGCCCGGTTCTACACCAGTGGGTAATGGTGCCTGTTTCAATGAAGATAAGTAGGCCACCAGATCGTTCATTTCCGGTGAAGCGATCACCTTTCTACCGGGACCGCTCAAGCGATCGGCGGGGATCGGCACCACCACATCACCTTCATTCACGCTTGCGGAATCCACTTCCTGAAAAAGCCAACCGTAGCGTGGCATAATGGATCCATTTACCACCATGCGCGGATCGTACAAGTGCAGCAAATGCCACTGTGCGCCGGGTTGGCGTTGGCCCACGTTCGTAAGGTCCGGACCGGTACGTTCACTGCCAAGCAACGAAGGCGATTGTTGCCATACGTTCATGCGTTGCTTGCTGTAGTGGTAATCGCTCGGGATCGATGGGCGTGATCCCCATGTTCTATCCATTTCGATGTTGCGTACCTGTTGTGTATGGCAGGCTACGCATCCTTCAGAAATATAAACGGATAGGCCACGTTGTTCCGCTTCGGTCATCATCGGCATGCCCGGTAACGGCTGTGTATTCTGAAGATCTTCTGCAGGCATAACGGCAATGCCGACGCTCAATACAACGAACACCAGCAGGGCTACGTTCACCAGATTCGCATGGTCCTTGTGGAAGTTGATCATGGCTCAAGCGGCATTAGTGGTTAGTGCAGGAACAGGTCGGGTGCGGCGCGACATGGTGTAGAAATTCCAGACGAAGATCAGGTGCGATACGAACATCAGTGTGCCCCCGATCGCACGCCATGTCCAATAACCTCGGGTGTTCACGACAGTTTCGATGAAGGGTACACCTTCGATCCAGGCCATCCCCTTCGCCGTGCCACCCGCCATGAGTGAAACCGTGTAGGCGAACAGTCCGATGAAGGCTAACCAAAAGTGTGCTCCAACCAGCACTTGCGGAGGTTCGTGACCGGTGATCTTGGGGATGATCGCATACATACAAGCCCACAGGATGAACGTGATGATGCCGTACATGGTCATGTGCGAGTGCGCCACGTTGAAATCCGTAAAGTGCCAAACGTGGTTGGTGAAGCGGAATGCTTGCAAGCTGCCTTGCGAACTACCAACGAAGTAGTAGATCACACCCACAAGAAAAAAGGGTAGTACATAGCTGCGTCCGATCGCGCTCCAACTCCCGCGCATGGTCATCAGGAAGTTCGTGCTACCCGCGATCACAGGAATGAACATGCCCACACTGAACACGATAGCGACGGTCTGCATCCACCAAGGCAGAGGCGAGAATACGAAGTGGTGTGTGCCGATCATCGTGTAGAAAAGCATCTGTGTCCAGAAAGCGAGAACACCCAGCGAGTAAGAGTAGATCGGCTTGTTCAATGCGGAGGGTAGGTAGTAATAAATGAGGCCCAGCGTGAAGGTCATGAACCACATACCCACACCTTGGTGCATGTAGTAGCCTTGAATGATCGTTTCGCCTAAACCGTTCTGGTACCATGGCAGGTAGCCGATCGTGGCGAGCACGATCGTCCAGATCAATGAGGCCAGAATGTACCAATTGCTCACATAGATCTCGGCGATCTTTCGGCGTTTTACGGTGGCGTAGAAATTGCGGAACGTGATGATCAACGCGAGTGCGAAAAGCAAAGCGACCGGCCAGATATATTCGCGGTATTCGCCACCACCGTTGTTGATGCCGCCCATCAGGCACAGGTTGCCGATCAGCACCGATGCGTTGATCAATCCCCAAGCCCACCAGCCTTGTCGATAACTGTGGATGACCGTGTTGGAGGTACGCGCAATAACGAAGTAGGCAAGGCCGATCATGCCCAAGGAAGCCCAGCCCCAGAACACGGTGTTCGTATGCACGGGCCGCAACCTGCCGAATGAGAGCCACGAAACTTCATCCAGGTCCGGCCAAACGAATTTCAATCCGAGGTATTCCCCGACCAACGTGCCGAAGAACAACCAGAACGTTGCAGCGCCGAGGTACCAAAGCACGAGTTTGGTGAGCTCTGGTGGCACGGCTAGTCGCGTGCCAGAATAGATCTTTTCGTCCACCAACGGATTGTCCGGTTCACTGGTGGATCGCGTGATCAGAGCCTTCTCATCAAATGCGGGAAAGGTGCCACCCAATTCATGGCCTTTCAGTTTGAAATGCAATGCGTCTCTGCGTTGCAGCTGTTCCGGTGTTAATGCGGATGGGTCCAGTGAAAGCAGTTCGTCATCCGGAATTTGAAGTTCGCGCAGCTTGCGTTTTTTAGTGGCTTTCAGGACCCGATCCACCTTGGCGGAAATAATCAGCACGGCAATGAACATGACCACACCGATCAGGAGCAACGTCCCCAACACGCCGGGGCTAGTGACCCAACCGTCGGTACGTGTGCTTTGCGCGAAGGTGATCCGGGTGGTGAGTAGTCCGCCCAACAGAACTGATCCGCGCAATAAAGGATAAAAGTGTCCGAAATATGAATATAACTTCATCGCTTCAAAAATGTTGCGCCATCTTCTAATCCAACAATTAGGCTATGTATCGTCGTATTCTCCAACATGGTCCGTAGGTCTTCCCGTATGCGCTCGAAATGATCGTGCAGCGGACACGGTTTGAGGGCATTGCATTCTTTCAGTCCCATGCCGCATCCGCGATAAACGGTGTCGTCGTCGAGCGCTTTTACGATGTGGCTCAACTTCAGTTTTTTCGCTGCGTAGGGGGGTAGGTCGAAGCCACCCTTGGGACCTTTGTTCGATGCCAGAATGCCTGCTTTTGCTAATTGCTGAAGCACTTTTGCGGTAAACGCCTTCGGCGAATCCGTGCGTTCGGCAATAGCATCCAAACTGAGTCGTTCACCGGCTGCGCTTGCAGCAGCGATCAACGTGGTAGCCCGGAAGGCATATTCACAGGTCTTGGAGAACATCGAGGGTGCAAATATATTGTGAAGAGTTCAAATAAGATATTAACGTCCGAAAATAGATGTTGCGTTTAACAATTGACATTTGTAAAGATCAAAACGTCACGTCCCGCGTGTTGCCCCGGTCCATCATGTCGAACAGTGACTTTGCTCACATTCCACACTCCTTTTTATCAAGAACTTTGCCCGCGGTCTACAACTGTTCCGGACCACAAAACAAAACAAAAATGACACACGACGTAGAAGCAGTATGGATGGGGAAGATGCAGTTCAACGCACTGGTGGGAGGCCACACGGTGGTAATGGATGCGCCGGAGCGCGCAGGTGGTGAGGACCAAGGCTCCATACCCAAGCCCTTTATGCTTACAGCGCTGGCCGGGTGTACCGGCATGGACGTTATAGCGCTTTTACGCAAAGCCGACAAACCGCTCGACCGTTTCGAGGTTCACGTATCGGGCGAGATAAGCAAGCAGGCCCCGATCCAATACACAAGCGTACACCTGATCTACGAAATGCACGGTGATGCCGCACATGAGGAGGACGCATTGCGCGTGGTGGACCGTTCCCAGAACGAACTCTGTGGTGTAAGCGCAATGATGAAACGTGCGTTACCCGTTACCTGGGAAGTGACCTACAATGGTGTGGAGCGCTTCAACAACAAAGAGACCGTAGCCGCTGTGGCGTAAATACCTGCAAGCTATGGCCGGGCAACGGATCGTGATCACGTTTCATTGCTTGGCTTTTTTGTGCGATGAACTTTTCCAACGGCCACAATTCAAGGTCGAAAGGGCATAAAGGTGACATTGGTCACATTAGGTTAGTGAACACTAACTAACTTTGCACTACAGAAGCAACAAACCATTATCCGCGTTGATCATTTCTTTCTGCGTCATCAGCGTTCCATTAACAACCAACACCATGCACGGCAAGAACAACATAGCCATCGGTTTCCTGATCATGGGCGGCTTCATGCTCTATGGTTTCCTACTGATCTACCTGCGTGACTTCGCACCCGATAAGCAGGCATGGGTGGATACCTATTCTACCGGCAAGCACTTCGAATCTCGTTTGGCGCATGTACATGGCAATCTCTTCGCTGTGCTGAATGTGATCATCGGTTATCTGCTGCTCCACTTCCACGGAACGTTGAATAATTCCAAAGCGATCTCGTGGTTGGCCATGGCCGGCTTGTTGATGCCCATCGGCATTCTGGCTGAAGTCTACTTCGGCGTACCGCCAGCACTGGTGCTCGTTGGTGCTGTCGCCATGACCGTATCGGTTGTATGGCTAGGTATCTCGTTCTACACCATGAAGCTCACCATAAAGGAAGCAGCATAAAGGATCCGTTCACCATGAAATCGAAAAACTACCCCGCCCTATACCGCATTGTTCATTGGGCCATTGCGGTGTCGTTCGTTTTGTTGCTGTTTACGATCTTTCTGCGGTTGACGTGGATGAACAAGTACAATGTGGCGACCATCATCCAGGACCAGCTTGCCAACACGGAGCAGCATGTTTCGGAGGATCAGGCCATCGCTTTGGCAAAAAAGATCCGGCAGCCGATGTGGGACTGGCATATCTACACAGGCTATGTGCTCGTAGGCTTGTTCGCGATCCGCTTCATGCTTCCGGCTTTCGGAAAGATGAAGTTCCAGAACCCGATGGAAAAAGCTCTATCCACAACGGAGAAATTCAAGAAGTGGACCTACCTCTTGTTCTACGGGTTCGTCGTTGTCTCTTTGATCACCGGGCTGCTTATTGTTTGGGGACCGAAGGAATGGAAAGGTTCACTGGAGGAGGTTCACGAACTCGGCGTTTACTACTTAGTGGCATTCATCACGATCCACTTAGCCGGTGTGTTGTGGGCCGAGTTCACGGACCAAAAGGGAATCGTTTCAAGAATAGTAAGTGGGTCTACAATTCCTCCTAAACCATGAACCCACTTGCTGTTAAACGTTACAAATAGATCATACGAACGCGTGATCCATCGCATCAAACCCAACAAAACATGAAAACCAATCACATCGGCCTCGACCCCAAGAAAGCAAAGAAGCTTAGTGAAAAGCTCAACGTGTTGCTTGCGGACTATTCCATTTTTTACCAGAATACCCGTGGCTTCCATTGGAATATCAAGGGTGAAAAATTCTTCGAACTTCACGTGAAATTCGAAGAGCTATACAACGACCTTCTACTGAAAGTGGACGAGGTTGCAGAGCGCATCCTTACGCTCGGATCCACACCGGAGCACACCTATTCCGCCTATGCCAAACTGGCCAGTATCAAAGAAAGTCCGAAGGTCAGTGACGGTATAAAGGCTGTGGAACACATCCTCGAGTCATTCAAAGAGCTGATCGTATTACAACGAGAGATCCTGGATCTGAGCAGCAAAGCGAACGACGAAGGCACCAACGCGCTGATGTCCGACTACATCCGCGAGCAAGAGAAATTGGTGTGGATGTACTCTTCATTCCTGAAGAACTAATTCACCGATCTACAGTCCAACAGCTGCTAACAACTTCTGAATTCTCAACCCGCTTATTTGATCCGCGTTGATCAACTCTTTCAGCGTGATCAGCGTTTCATTCGATCACCCATGCCCTCCCCAATCACACCACGCCAGATCGAGATCATCTCCGCCGCAGGGCAGCTGATCAGCGAGGACGGCTATGCACGTTTGACCACGAAGCGCTTGGCGGAGCGCATGCATTTTAGTGAAGCCGCGCTTTACCGGCACTTCAGCAGCAAGGAAGATATCCTGTTGAAGATGCTGCAACTGCTTACTGCTTCGGTACAGGAACGCATGGAGGAGGTGGCCAGCCAGGAAGATCAGCCGGACCTGCGACTGCGCGCGATGTTCGATAGCCACTTTACCTATTTCAAAGCGCATCCGGAATACCTGATGGCCATTTTCGCCACCAACTTCATGGAGTCCTCGCTGGTGATCGATACGGCGATAAAGAACTTGATGGAGGTAATGCGTGTTCATCTGCGCGCAGTTGTAAGTGCTGGCCAGATAGCAGGCACCTTCACTCAGAAGATACCCACTGACATGCTGGTGCAGATCGTCATGGGGACCTTCCGATTGCACATGTTGCAATGGCGTATGTCGGGTAAACGGACCGACGTGAAACGGGCCGGAAACAAGTTGATCGACACTATACTAACCTTGATCACTGCACGATGAGCAACGCACGAAATACTTCATGGATACGCTGGACATTGATCGCGGTGCTGCTGCTTTTCGGTGGCGTTACGTTGTTCCTGAGCAGCTCCATCTTGCTGGATCTCTTTGGTATGCGTGAGAAGGAAGGTAACTACGTCCAGTTCGTTGTGCTGGCGAATTTCTTCGCATCCATTCTCTACTTCGCTGCGGCTATCGGACTGCTCGCACACAAATGGTGGGCGCGCTATCCACTGTGGATGGCCAGTGTTGTGCTTCTTGTTACTTCTCTGGCCTTTGGCTGGTACATCTACCAAGGCGGTGTCCATGAACAACGAACGATCGTCGCAATGATCTTCCGTACACTACTCACTATCGTTTTTTACGCAACGGCCATTCGGGTCGGTCGCGCACATCAACCACAAACACGAACCATTTCAACAAACATACCAACATGAACTACAAATTTGCTATTACCACCGTTGCGCTCTCATTCTTCACTTTAGGCTGCACTGCACAGGATGGCCACGATCACGCCAAACATGAAAAGGCGGAAACAAAGGCAGTTGAGTCTGAACCAACCGTAACGCTTGATAACGGAAAGCGCTGGAAAGCCAACCCCGAGACCACATCGGGCATCGCGAACATGATCGTGCTTGTCGATAAGCAGATCGCAGAAAAGGGTGATGCCAAGGCAGCGAAAGCCTCTCTGGAAAAGGAGTTCGGATTGATCTTCGAGCGTTGCACCATGACCGGTGAAGCGCACAACCAACTGCACAATTACCTGATCCCGATCCACCAACAATTCAGTGGTTTTGACGCGGGAAATGCAAAGCAGTTGGCAGAGATGAAAACTTATCTCGGTACGTACGGCAACTACTTCGAGTAGTCCAGTGGAAATGAATTAGCAGGATGCATCGGTCGCCATACACACCACCTTCCTACCGCCGTTGGCTAAGTATGGTCGCGTTGCTGCTGACCCTTACGCCAGTGCATGCCCAAGTGATGTCGTTGCAACAATGCATCGATTCCGCGATGGTGAACGAGCGCCGTGTGTGTATGGCCGAGATCGATATGCAGATCGCCGATGAACGCACGGGTGAATTGCGCGGCGCGCTACTACCGAAGTTGCGTGGCATGGTGGACTACAAGTACTACACCGACCTGCCGTATCAGCTAATGCCGGCTTCTATTTTCGGAGGACCAGCTGGAACGTACCGCGATATCCAATTCGGTACGCCGCAGAACATTGCGGCCAACTTGGCGTTGCAAATTCCTTTGTACGATCCGGCATCGTTCAGTGCCGTGCAAGTGGGCAAGGAAGCTGCGGCCATGGCAGCGATCCAGCACGAACGCACCCGCGAAGATGTCGTAATGGAAGTAAGTGCCGTTTACTACAACGTGCAGATCCTCCAAAGCCGTTTGGCCTTTTTGGACAGCAACGTGGTGAATGCCGCAGCGCTGGTCAGGACATTGGAATTGCTGCACGAACAAGCGCTCGCACGCCGCACCGATGTGGATCGCATCGCACTACAGCTGGACCAACTCACCACGCAACGGACCCAAGTGCAAGGTCAATATGAACAGGTATTGGATGGCTTGAAAGTCTTGACCGGAATGCCTTTGGATGCATCACTTTCCGTGGACACCACAGCACCCGAAAAAAAAGAAATGACCAACACCGTTACGGGCACCACCACGCAACGGCGCATGGCCGATCAAGCCTTGCGTTTAAAGAACGCCGAATTACGCACCATGAAACGTGCGCGACTACCCGGGATCAGCGGCCAAGGCATGTACGGAACAACTGGTTTCGGACCGTTGGAAGCCGACGATCACTTCAACTTCTATCCCATCGGATACCTCGGTCTTCAACTGCAAGTACCGATCTTTCAAGGAACCATTCTGGCCCATCGCATCAAGTCCAAAAAGTTCGAACTGCAACGCACCGAATTGCAACGCGATGCACTGCTGGACAAGGAGAATGTGGAACGCCGCGGTGTACAACGGCAACTCACGATCGCTGAACAAGTGATCACGAACAACACCGCGCAATTGGCGCTGGCCGAACGTATCCGGCGGAGCACCATGGCGCAACACGCACAGGGTTTGGCCACCGTGCCAGATCTGATCCTCGCGGAACAAAGCGAACACGAAGCGCAGATGAACTATCTCAACGCACTGGTGAACCTGCGCAAAGCACAACTTGAACTGCAGCGCCTCAACGGTGTCCTGCTCAAAACCGAACAGCCATGAAACGCTACATCCCTTGGTTCGTGATTGCCGCTTTGCTGGCGTTGACCGTATGGAAATTGGCCGGCAACAAGCGCATCCAAGAAGAACGGGTGTACCGGTTCGATCGCAATACGCCTGTGCATGTAGTGGTGGATACCGTGCGCTCCATCGCACTATCCGAAGGCGTGCGTTATAGCGGAACGATCGAGGCTGTTAGCGAAGGAAAAGTGATGGCCGAAGTACCCGGGCGTGTGGTCGCAGTGCCGGTGCAGGAGGGACAGTGGGTGGAAAAGGGCAAGGTGATCGCACGCTTGGACGGCGATCTATTACGCAGGCAATTGAGCGCCGCACAAGTACAGGTGGATGGCTTGGAAAAAGACCAAGAACGCTACTCAATTTTGGCGGCGCAAGATGCCGTGCAAGGCGTTCAACTGGAGAAAACAGAACTCGCATTACAAGCCGCGAAGGTCCAACTAGGCACCTTGCAAGAACAAGTACAACGTACGGAGATCTCCGCGCCGATAGGTGGTTACATAGCACAACTTTTCGTGGACGTCGGTACGGTGTTGAACCCATCGATGCCCGTGGCCATGATCAGCGATGATCGCACATTGGAACTCGCGATCGCCGTACCCGGATCCGAGTTAGAGCGCTTCAGAAAAGATCAACACGTTGATGTGCTTGCATCCGGCAGTGGCATGCGCATCAAGGGCATCATCACCAGCGTAGGAAGCCGCGGCGACATGTCACATAATTTCCCCGTACGTATTGCGCTGAACGGTGCGGATACCAAGGGACTCAAGCCCGGTATGGCCGCCACTGTGCGCTCCGTTCCTGCCGATGCTGCTACGGCACCGACCATCCCCGCAAAGGCGATCATCGGATCCTCGTTGGAACCCGAAGTGTACGTGTTACAGAACGGTCGTGCAATGCGCAAACGGATCACCACCGGTGCCGGAAACGCGGAACAAGTTGCAGTTGTCGATGGATTGAATGTGGGCGATATCGTCGTCACCAGCGGCTTCATCAATCTCAGTGACGGCGTATCCGTGAAGACCAAGTAACCTGAACATCGAATAGTAGAACGAACCGGCAAAATGACCATCACGGAGATCGCCATCAAACGCCCATCGCTGATCATTGTGATCTTCGGTGTACTGCTCTTGGGCGGCATTGTGGCCTATCGCGGTCTTGGTGTGGAGCTGATGCCCGATTTCAATCAGCCAGTGATCACCGTGCGCACCATGTATCCCGGCGCGGCACCGGAAGAAGTGGCGAACAGTGTTACACGTCCCGTTGAAGATGCGCTCAGTTCGCTGGAGCATGTGGATTACATCGCAAGCCGATCGTTGGCCAACGCGTCCATCATCATCGTCAACTTCAAGTACGGTGCGAACTTGGATCTGGCTATGCAGGATGCTCAACGCCAGATCGACAACATCCGAAAAGATCTACCCGAAGGACTGCAGCCACCGGTGATGTCGAAAGTTTCCCCGAATGACTTGCCCATCATCAGCGTAAGTGCGTTGAGCGATCTACCCGCACCAGAATTCTACCAACGCATGCAAGACGAACTCTTGCCGCGTTTCCAACAACTAAAAGGCGTGGCCGAGATCACTTTGCTCGGTGGTGAACAACGCGAGATCCAAGTAAAAGTCGATCAAGCAAAACTGGTGCATCACCGCGTTCCACTTCCGCAGGTAACCGAAGCCATTCTCCGCGCTGGCCGGGAGATCCCCGCTGGCGATGTGCGCACCGAACACGAGCGGACCACCGTGAAATTGGCAGGCAAGATCACCACGTTACCCGAGTTGGCGAACGTTGTGGTAGCGCAACCCGCGCCAGGTTCCGTAGTGCGTGTTAAAGATGTCGCAACCGTCGTTGATGGCATTGCAGAGATCAGTTCCGTGAGCCGGTACAATGGCGAAAGCGGTATCGGTCTATTGATCAAGAAGCAGGGCGATGCCAACGCAGTGGAAGTGAGCCGCGCCTTGCGTGCAGAGTTCGCCCGGATCGAAAAGGAAGACCAGGGGCGAACAACACGCGCTTCATCCTCGCGGACGACAGCACCGACATCACCATCGAAGCCGTGAACGGTGTGCTCATAGACCTCGGATTGGCCGTGCTGCTCGTATCGTTCATCATGCTGCTCTTCTTGCACAGCCTGCGCAATTCGCTGATCATTCTGGTGGCGATACCCGCATCGTTGGTGAGTGCATTCGTGGCCATGGGCCTCTTCGGATACACCCTCAATTTGATGACGTTGCTCGCCATGTCGTTGATCATCGGCATCCTCGTGGACGACTCGATCGTAGTGCTGGAAAGCATCCAACGGTACCTCGACAAAGGGCACGACAAAGTCACCGCTGCTATCGAAGGCCGCGCAGAGATCGGCTTCAGTGCATTGTCCATCACACTGGTCGATGTCGTGGTGTTCCTCCCCATCATTTTCCTGCAAGTATTCGTCGCCGACCTGCTCAAACAATTCAGTGTGGTCGTGGTCGTCAGCACGTTGATGTCGCTGTTCGTCAGCTTCACATTAACGCCCTGGCTCGCCTCACGCTTGGGCAAGAAAGAAGATCTGAAACCCACGAATATCTACACGCGCAGTCTGATCCGTTTTGAACATTGGCTCGAAGGACTTACCAACTGGTACACCGGCGCGCTGCGTTGGGTGCTCAGCCACAAGCTCGCGTTCGTCGGCATATTGCTCGCACTTTTCGCGGGCACCGGGATCATGATGAAACAAGGCATCATGGGCAAAGAACTGATCGCCACGGGCGACCAAGGAAAGTTCCGTCTCGCGTTGGAATTCGACAAGAACACCGCGCTAAAAGAGAACAATCTGCGCTCCCTCGAAGTGGAACGTTTCCTGCTCGCGCAACACGAAGTAAATAGCGTATTCGCCAACGTTGGCGGCCCCAGCACCGGTATTGGTAGCATGGGTGTGGGCTCAGAGAACAAGACCGAACTCACCATCGCGCTCCTGCCCAAAGACCAGCGCAACGGCATCAGCACCGATGCGTACATGAAGCACGTGCGCCAAGCCTTGCAAGACAGTTTTCCGGCCATCGACTTCACCATGGCCGCCATCGGTTGATCCCACGCACAGCACCCGTTGAGATCACACTCAGCGGTGCCGATCACGCACTCGTTATGCACACCGCACAACTGCTGAAAGACACACTAATGGGCGTACCGGGCGCCAATAACGTGCGCCTAAGCATCGAAGCCGGAAGCCCCGAACTGCAAGTAGAATTGGATCGTGATCGCATGGCCATGTACGGCTTGAACACCGCCGCTGTCGGTGCCACCTTGCGCAATGCATTGGCCGGTAACGACGATGGCCTCTTGTACGAGAACGGCACCGAATATCCCATCCGCATTCGGCTGGATGATGTTGATCGTAGGAGCGCGGAGGACGTTGCGCGCACACGCTTCGTAACACCCGCCGGTCTGGCCGTACAGCTCGATCAATTCGCCACCGTAGTGCGCCGCGAACCACCGGCCATGGTAGAACGCATGGACCGCATGAACGCAGTAACCCTCACCGCCGATGCGCTCGGCAGAGGCAGTGGTACCGTGGCGGATGAAGTCGTGGCCTACGTAAAGCAGAACCCGTTGCCCGATGGCGTTTACATGGCCTGGGGCAGCGACATCAAACGGCAGAACGACAGCTTCGGCTCGTTGGGCGGCGCACTCCTCGCAAGCCTCATCCTCGTATACCTCATCATGGTTGCGCTCTACGACAGTTTCATCTATCCCTTCGTAGTCCTGTTCAGCATCGTCGTCGCCATCATCGGCGCATTCCTCGCGCTCAACCTCACCATGTCGACACTCAGCCTCTTCACGTTGCTCGGCATGATCATGCTGCTCGGCCTCGTCAGTAAGAACGCCATCCTCATCGTAGACCGCACCAACCAGCTCAAAGAACAAGGCATGCACTACCGCGATGCCCTCCTCGAAGCCGGCACCACACGCCTGCGCCCCATCCTCATGACAACAGTGGCCATGGTCTTCGGCATGCTACCCATCGCCCTCGCCACCGGCACCGCCGCGGAATGGAAAAACGGCCTCGCCTGGGCCCTCATCGGCGGCCTCACAAGCAGCATGTTCCTAACCGTATTCCTAGTACCTGTGGTTTACTATGCAGTGGATGCGGTGAAGGAGCGGTTCACGAAACCGAAAGTGGTAGAAGGAGAGATCGTTCTAACTGGTTCTTGAATATGGATTGGGGCGTGTCCCCGGCTCAAATGCAGCCGAGGTCGGGCTATGCGCTGTACTCCACTCCGCCAAGCGGCGGATGCGGGGTGCCGCTTCTATCCCTCACGCGGGTATCAGGTTTCGACTTATGTTCTGGGTTTGAATAAAAATTCAACCCAAAGGTGATTCGCACGAAAACTAATGCCCAAGATCATTTGCTCACATGCCGAACAGCAGCACTTCGCAAATGATCGATCTACCATGGTCTTGGCTGATCCGTCCTTTGATGTTGCGAGCTTGAGGGACTACCTTTGTAGTAAATCCACAGAACGATGAAACAGATCCGACTATATTCCTTTCTGCTGATGTTCGCATTCGGCATAACAGCTATCACTTCATGCACAAGTGAACCCAAGAAACCAGCTAAGGAGACTGTCATAAATACTGATGTTCCGGAAACAGTGCCAAAGCAGGATACTATGAAGGTCGCGATAAGCGGAAACGATCAGATGCAGTATGACATATCAGAAATTGATGTATTGGAAGGCCAAACAGTTGTGCTGACCTTGACCCATACTGGAAAAATGCCAGTTGATGCTATGGGACACAATTTTGTGCTCTTGGCCAAAGGGACGACCGTTTCCGTGTTTGCTGAAGAAGCACTTAAAGCCAAAGCGACCGATTACATACCGGAAGACCAAAGCAACGTGATAGCACATACAAAATTGGTCGGTGGCGGAGAAAGCACCACGATCACCTTTCAGGCTCCCGAAAAGGGCACGTATGATTTCATCTGTTCATTCCCTGGGCACTATTCAATGATGAAAGGGAAGTTCAACGTTGAATAAGTATTTGCCGTGTATAATATCCACAAGGAATCTCACAATGGCCTGGTGTGTGTGTAGCCAAATAAGCGAGTGCCAATGGACTGTAAAGCATCTCCGTTCCTTCATTCTCTTTATCGAACGAGGGATAGCAAAGGACTAATTTGTACATAGTATGGGTAATGTTGTAAGAAGGTCAAGGTCGATATGCCACAAGAGATTTTGAAACGGCAAATAAGGAATTAGCGACCCGGCCTGGTTCAAATATAGCGCGGTTCCGGGGCCGCTGTGAACGGATCCTCATATCCCGCAGCAGCGTTATTCACTCGCATATGAAGTTGGACAGCGACGAGTTCCAAGGTCTGGTATTGTGGATGCGCCCTTCGTATCCATCAACAAAGAGGATTGGACCACGGCGCAGCTCTTCACACTAGTTCATGATTTGGCGCATATCTGGATCCAACCAACCTTGGTCAGTAGCCAACTCAATACGTAGTTGAACAATTTCCAGAGTTAGTTCGTGATCATTTGACCATGCGCTAGCGCGTTAGGGATTGTAACGGAAAGCCTGCCTGTCCGGTAGGCAGGCCCGGAGCGAGGTACGAGTGAGGACTTGGAGCCCTTCGACTCCGCTCAGGGTAAATTCCAAGCCCGCCCCGGTTGTTCCCGCTGTTTCAAGCGGGAACAACCGGGGAACGCCCAAAACCAATAGAATGGATTGACTTTCTTTCTAACGCATTTTATAAACCCCTCCTTACGTGACTTTCGTCACATAACTCGAACGATCAGTTACGCGTTCCAATATCAATCGTACATTTGCGATGAACAATGAAGAGAACGCTTGAACAACAGGTACATGATGAGGATGCTGAGCAATTGGCGGTCTTCGCGAAGGCATTGGGGCATCCGACCCGCATAGCAATTCTGAATTATTTGGAAAAGCAGTCATGCTGCTACACCGGAGACCTGGTCGAAGTCATCCCGTTGGCGCAATCGACCATCTCTCAGCACTTGAAAGAGCTGAAGAATGCTGGACTTATTCAAGGTGAGCTGAACCCTCCTCGGATCAAGTACTGTGTGAACAAGGAAAATTGGAAGAAGGCTAAGACACTGTTCAATGTCTTCTTCGATCAACATATGGAACCATGAGCAAACACGTGAAGATCCTTGGTACAGGATGCCCCAAATGCAAACAGACCACTGCCATTGTAGAACAAGTGATCCAAGAGAACGGACTTGATGCTTCGGTCGAAAAGGTGGAAGACATCATGAAGATCATGGAGTACAATGTCATATCCACTCCTGTGCTTGTCATTGATGAACAGATATGCGTTAAAGGCAGGGTACCATCCAAGGCGGAGGTGCTTGATCTTTTGACCAGGACCACGGCCTAAGATGAGCAAGCGGAGAATCCTGATCCTCTGCACAGGCAATTCCTGTCGGAGCCAGATGGCCCATGGTTTCTTGAATGCGTTCGATCCTACGCTCGAAGTTGTTTCGGCCGGAACGGAGCCCGCAAAGGCGGTTCATTCCATGGCGATCGAGGTGATGAAGGCGTACAACATCGACATCAGCACGCACAGGCCGCGATCGGTAGATGACTATTTGGATCGTTCGTTCGACCACGTAATTACCGTGTGTGGCGGGGCCAAGGAGAGTTGTCCGATGTTTACTGGACAGGTGCGTAAGCGCACGCACATCGGTTTCGAAGATCCTGCGCATGCCACGGGAACAGTTGCAGAAATACGTGCCGAATTCGAGCGGATCCGGGATGAGATCCTTGTGGGTTTTTACGCTTATTACCGGAACGAGATCAAGTGATCGTGAGGGACTAGATGTTCGATTGGATCCAGAATATAGCGGACTATTTGGTCTTTGAACTTTTCGCATTGGAGCGAGGTGAGCACCTGGCCGAAGCGCTGAATTTCTTCATTTACGATTCGGTGAAGATCCTGATCCTGCTGTTCATAGTGATCTTTTTGATGGGGATCGTGAATAGTTATTTTCCGATCGAGAAGGTGAGAAATTTCCTTTCGCGCAACAAGCTCTACGGCGCGGAATACCTGATGGCAAGTATTTTCGGAGTGATCACGCCGTTCTGTTCGTGCTCTTCCGTTCCGCTCTTCATTGGCTTCGTCCGCGGCGGTATTCCGCTCGGCGTTACGTTTTCGTTTTTGATCACATCGCCACTGGTGAATGAGATCGCGATCGGTTTATTCATTGGTCTTTTCGGCGCAAAGACGACGATCATTTATGTGATCAGCGGAATTATTCTGGGTTCTGTTGGTGGATACATACTACAACGCTTGAAGCTGGAAGGCCTGCTTACTCCTTGGGTGAAAGAGGTGCTGGCATCTGCGCAACGGGACCAAGAAGTATTCCAAGCCGAGAATCAAACACTGATGCAGCGGTTGCCTGTTATTTGGGCAGAAGTGATGATGATCCTGAAAGGTGTAACCCCTTACGTGATCGTGGGCATTGCCATTGGCGGCCTTATGCATGGCTACATTCCAGAGGGATTCTTTGAGCAGTACATGGCCAAAGAAAACCTTTTCGCCGTGCCGATCGCGACCATTCTTGCGGTACCGATGTACAGCAATGCAGCTGGAATTCTACCCGTGGTACAAGTGCTGGTCGCCAAAGGAATTCCGCTGGGTACGGCCATCGCATTCATGATGGGTGTGGTCGGTCTTTCATTGCCCGAAGCGATGCTCCTTAAAAAGGTAATGACGGTGAAATTGATCGGGATCTTCTTTGGAGTGGTCACGCTTTGCATCATCATCTCTGGCTACGTATTCAACTTGATCTTGTAACCGCATGCTCAACTACACCATAACGGCGCACAGTGCAAAAGGAGGAGAAGCGCATGGAGTTGCAAATAACGGCGCGGTGCGATTCGATGCTTCCGTTAGTGGGCAGGACGGTTTACCGAACCCGACCGAATTGCTGTTGACCGCGTTGGCAGCCTGTATGCTGAAGAACGTAGAACGTTTTTCAGAGATCCTCAAATTCGATTACGAGACCGCTGATATTGAGATCTACGGTGTGCGCAACGACTCACCACCCTTCATCTCCGAGATCACCTACACACTCACAATAACCTCCGATATGGAAGAGCGGACAAAGGATCTGCTCCATCGGAACATTCTGAAATTCGGCACGATAACCAATACGCTTGCAAGATCAACTCAATTGAACGGAACGCTAAAAACAACCTACCAACAATGAACTACCTGAAGTTTACAACACTGGCTTTTTTACTGCTTGCTATAGCACCATTAAGCAGCAGCGCCCAAGACGCAACACCAAAGGATGTGAGCGTGATCCGTGCGAAGCTCATGCTCCGCAACGGCTCTACCATGATCGACGTGCGCGAGAAGGAAGAGGTAGCCGAAGTGGCATATGATGTGGAGAATGTGATCAATATCCCGCTTAGCCAATTGCAAGCGCGGATGAGCGAAGTACCCAAAGACAAACCCTTGGTGATCGCTTGCCAAAGTGGAAGTCGGAGCGAACAAGCGTCGATGATCCTCTTGGAAAATGGCTATACCGATCTGGTGAACATGGAGGGTGGCATGAATGCATGGCAAGAAAAGGGGCTAGAAGTGATCGCAGACGGAAAGTCGGATAAAAAAGCCTGTTGCGCAGACCCGAAAAGCAAGGACTGCAACCCCGATGGCACGTGTAAGCCCGGAGCAAAGGCCAAGGAAAAAGCTTGCTGTAGTGGAACAAAAAAGTAGAATAATTCAACACGTGAACAACCATGAGAGCGCTCATTTTTCTAGCCGCCGGACTCTTGTCCTTATCGGCCTGCACACAACCAGAAACGGCTAAAACGCCAGTGAATACGGCCACAACGAACACAGTGGAGTTGATCGATTTCTACGGCGCGCATCGCTGTGTAACCTGCGAAGCCATTGAGACCAACGCAAAGTATACCGTAGAACACTTTTTCAGTGAAGCCGTCAGCGCTGGAAAACTCAGTTTTAAAACGGTGAATGTGGATGAAGAAAAGAACTACGACATGGCCGAGAAATTCGAAGCCACGGGAACTGCCTTGTTCATCAACGTGATCAAGGACGGCACCGAGCATCACATCGACCTCACCGAATTCGCATTCGCGAAAGGGAAAGATAAGGAAGCCTTTTCCACGGAGTTGAAAGCGAAGTTGGAAGAACAACTCGGAATGTTGTGATCGAGTATTTGCAAGCCATATTGGACAACTATGAACTGCCGATACTTTCGGCATTCATTCTCGGACTGATGACCGCCATCAGCCCGTGTCCATTGGCAACAAACATCACGGCAACGGCCTTCATTGCTAAGAATATTCAAAGTAAGCCGAAGGTGTTGTTGAGCGGTCTGCTCTACTCGTTGGGCCGCGCATTCAGCTACACGGTCATCGGACTGATGCTGTATTTCGGGGCGAGCAAATTCCATGTTGCCCGGTTCTTTCAGCAGAACGGTGAGAAGTATCTCGGGCCGTTGCTCATCATTATCGGCTTGATGATGCTCAATGTGATCCGGTTGAAATTCCTTGAGGGTAGCAGCGTACAGGATCGTCTTGCGGAGCGGTTCAAGGACAAAGGGTTATTGGGTTCGTTCCTGCTCGGTGTGATCTTTGCACTGGCGTTCTGTCCATATAGCGGCGCGCTTTATTTCGGGGTCCTGATACCGATGACCATTTCAAGTACATCGGGGTTGTACTTGCCGGTGGTGTTCGCCATTGGAACAGGACTTCCGGTGATGGTCTTCACGTACTTATTGGCGTTCGCAGTTTCGCGGATCGGCGGCGTGTTCACCACAGTGAGCAAGTTCGAAAAAGTGATGCGCACTTCCGTGGGCGTGGTATTCATCGCGGTAGGGTTTTACTACGTGCTCCTTTTTGCTCGAACGTATTTCTGATCAATACAAGAGGCAAGGTTTATGGACCTATTTGGTTGAATAGCGACACTTGATAGAATAAGATCATAATGGGAAAATTTGAAAGGTATCTGAGCGTTTGGGTGTTCGCGTGCATTCTGGTGGGGATCGCGATCGGAAAATTTGCTGGGGATTCGATCCTGTTCTTAAGTACGTGGGAAATAGCATCCGTGAATGTACCTGTCGCCATTTTGGTATGGTTAATGATCTATCCCATGATGGTGCAGATCGATTTTTCGTCGATCAAGAATGTGTCCAGCAACTGGAAGGGTCTGGGCTTGACCGTTTTTATCAATTGGGTTGTAAAGCCGTTTACCATGGCCTTTTTTGCGTGGATCTTCTTCACGAAGATCTTTCAAGCGTGGCTGGATCCTGAACAAGCGCAGCAGTACCTTGCTGGTGCCATCTTACTAGGTGCCGCGCCCTGTACCGCAATGGTTTTCGTGTGGTCGTATTTGACCAAAGGCGATGCCAACTACACCTTGGTCCAGGTGTCCGTCAACGACCTGATCCTGTTGGTCGCATTCATTCCGATCGTCCGTTTCCTACTCGGCGTTACCGATATCCACATCCCGTATGATGTCCTGGTTTCATCAGTGATCATCTTCGTGGTGATCCCGTTAACAGCGGGTTACTTGAGCAATAAGTACCTCATCAAAAGCAAAGGGGAACAATGGTTCAAAGATGAATTCCTCACCCGACTCAAACCCGTTTCGATCGCCGCACTCCTGACCACGTTGGTATTGCTCTTCGCGTTCCAAGGAGACAAGATCGTCGACAAGCCGTTGGACATTTTACTGATCGCCGTTCCGCTGACCATCCAGACCTATTTCATTTTCTTTTTGACCTGGTTCATCGGTCGCTACTTGAGGCTGCAGCACAGCATCTGCGCACCATCTGCAATGATCGGCGCGAGCAACTTCTTTGAGCTGGCCGTAGCAGTTGCCATTTCATTATTTGGACTGAATTCCGGCGCATCATTAGCAACCGTAGTAGGGGTGTTGATCGAGGTCCCCGTTATGCTTTCGCTGGTTGCATTGGCGAATAGATGGAGGTATTAGGGGGTGAAGAAGCATGTAGGAACGGTCCATTGAACTGCCACCGCCATCGCAGTGCTAATTTCCGAGAGAACTAAGTTTCTGTTTCAGCGCCAGTGAAAGGTCTGTTTCATTGTGCGGAATTTCGATAGCATCTTGGCAGAAATGCAAGCCACTGTTGCCGATCCACTGCTCGTAGTCATAGTTCTTAATGGTAGTAAACGGTGTCCATTTGCCTTCGTTGGCTACTTGAAATTGGCCACATAGAATGTACAAGGTTTCGTTGTTCGGTTTTATAATATACTTGAACTGAACGTTTCTAAATGCGGTAGGCAGTGGCTTTTGATTCGCGTTAAAATCCTTAGCCGAAATGTCGATCACCGATCGGAGTAAATTTTCGATCGAGTCAGGCTCGAGTTTTAGCGACTCCTGCTCGGTTGCGCTGAGAGCCGTTGTTTGTTCTTCGCTTTCTGTTGGCGATCTACATGACGAGGTACACAGCGCAAAAGGCAATGCAGGTACCACTAGGATCAGGGGCCATGAACCTATTTTTTGTTTCCAATTCGATTGGTTTTTCATGCTGATAGTAGGTTGGTTGTTTTGTAGCGTGCTCTCGAATTTCTTGCCGCTAAAGTAGTGGTGTTGATCTGTCCAACGCTTCAAAATCCAGCACTTTTATGCTTCCTTTTGTCGGGATCATATGCTGCCAAACCCAGTTGTAATGTTCGACAATTCGCTTGGCATCGATATGCGGTTTATCACCGGTTGTGTGGCCATCTTTCACAACAGTTACTGAATAGTCTTTAGTCAATGCCGAGAGCACAGTTGCATTCACACAAAACTCAGTTGCAGATCCGGTTATGTAGAGTTCCTTGACCTTGAGCTTCTTTAGCGTTGCGTGTAGGGTTGAGCGGTAGAAGGCATCATTGGCTGTTTTATTGATCGAAATATCATTCGGACTAACTTCTAGTTCCGGGATGGTCTCCCATTCGGGTGTATTCGGGACAAACCGCTTCCATTTCGAACTGTCTTGTTGGATCAGTATCACAGGCGCATCGATCGCCCTGAATTGCGTGGAGAGTGAATTGATCCGTTCAAGAACTCCATCAGCATCAAGCTTGGGAGCGTCAGGCGTAAAGCAGCCGTTCTGCATATCAATGATCAATAAGGCTTTTTTGGGGTTCATGGGTAGATAGCCTTTATGCGTTCATGTTCCTTCTCTACCGTAGCTCGGCCTAATTGGCGGGTAT
This sequence comes from Flavobacteriales bacterium, assembly GCA_016704485.1. Classification (NCBI taxonomy): domain Bacteria; kingdom Pseudomonadati; phylum Bacteroidota; class Flavobacteriia; order Flavobacteriales; species Flavobacteriales bacterium. The sequence continues at coordinate 2,379,297 of JADJAA010000001.1, forward strand.
ACACTGATCAATTTTGTAGATGGTGTTGTGCTTTATCCCTTTAGCAGGGGTTTCCGTTGCAAAGGTCTGCATAATGCAGCATTATACAGTTGCCTGTTTCCTTGGGCCAAGTCATAGCAAGACATAATACAGAGTTACGGAACCTGTGTCGCGTTGGTCTGGGTTACGGCCTTCGTGTACGCGGACATGGATAGGTAACTGAGCCAGTTGTGATGGAAGCATTGTGCCAGGAGCTAGGTCTCATTCACCTTCACGATCATTATCAAAAAGACCAACACATACCCCATGCAGAGGTAGATGAAAAGGTCGCCGATGTTGGAGTAAACAGTGGTGGTGCCTTTCATTGGTAAAGTAGCGATCATCATTTTGTCGTTGGTGTCGAAGCTGCTCAGTTTGGCGACCATTTCTCCGTAGGGTGTTATTGCTGCGGAAAGGCCGAACCGTGTTGAGCGAATGACGGATTGCCCTTGTTCGACCGCCCTGAATGCGGCCATTTCTGTGTGTATCGGATCTATGCCCCGCCAGTCGGAAGAGGGTACGGCCACAATATCTGCCTTCAGTTTGCCGAAGCCTGCTGCCAAGTATGGAAAGTCATAATCATAGCAAATGGCACCACCGACCTGTGATCCGAACATATCAAACGTTTGCAACGCTTCCGTTCCTTTTAGTGCAGGTTCACCCGGGACAGGCTGATGTTTGTAATAGGTGTATGGAATTGCTCCGGAGGGATCTGCGATAACATACTTGTTCGCGTAACGGAATGGTTCCATCGAGGTCGGCATAACATAAGACCCAAACAGAAAGATCTGGTTCTCCAATGCAAGGGTTTTGATCGATCCCAACCATTGATCTTCATCATCCGGTAAAACAAAATTGGCAGCTTCGTTCCACACGACAATTTTGGCTCCAGAATTGGCAACAGCGGCAGTGCGCGTAAATAGCTGATCCGTTACTTTTTGCGCTTCGTCTTTACTAGGAAGTGGTAAGCCACTCACTTCAGAGTCGGTTCCAACAGCAGCGACCTTGACCGTTTCTTTACCGGTAGCTTTGTTCAGGTCCAGTCGAACTTCTCCGTAGATGACGGTGAGCGTCAGCAAAAGGAAAGGTGCGTACAACCTTCTTATTCCAGTTGAAGGATCGGTGATCACATCGGCCACGCTCACATTCACCCAATAGATCAGAAAACTAAGGCCGGGCATTCCGAAGAGTGATACTACCTGAATGATCGACGTGAATTCGCCTTGCGTATAGGCGGCCACGCCCCAGCTGGCAAAGGGAGTAAAGGTGTATTGCAGCCACTCCATGGTCGTAAGGACCGCGGGAAATACGAAGAACGCCCATTTCTTAGTACTGTACTTATTCCACAGAAGAAATGCGGGTAAATGGATCAACGCAATAGGCACAGAATACATGAAAACAAAGGCATAGAGCATCGGCGGTGTAATGATCTTTGCAACGACCAACGACCATCCAATGATCAGTGCCAGCAACAACCAAACCTGTGCCCGGAAACCATCGGTTCTTTTCAAATAAACAAGAAAGGGTGTGTACGCTATCCACGCGAAGTACCCGATATTGATGGTCATGTGGGTCAACGTTAGTAACACGATACCCGCAAGGAGGAAATACTTATTGTTCAGCTTTTTCAGCATGGATAGTCAGCTGTTGGGAGGAACCATTCGGTTTGTGATATTCTGAAGAGAAAGGTCGCCGGCATTGGAGCTGATCACTTTTGCAGGGGTGAAGTCATGAACCAGAGGTGTTCAAATTTAGCACAGGTTTGGAGCGATGTGTTGGAGGAGTTCAACGTCTTGGACCCATCGCTGAGTGTAATGTGCCGAGAGCATAATTTCCGTGCTGCCGATCGACCAGACGGTAACCACAGAATCTCTTTTTTTTTATGCACGATCGCATAAGCCCATCACCAAAGGCGCAACTGTCGCACCTTCCTTGGAATGGTTAATAAGATCGTTGATCGTTAGGTATCAAAAATGATTTAAGTCATAAAAATGAGGAGTCACAAAAGGAAGATTTGCGATCTCTAAAAACAGATCAGCATGTCAGCACTTACCTTGTTCGAGACCAACGTGAAGAACCAAACGAATAGCGAAACGAAGAAACGTCCTCTGGTCTTTGGTAAGGATGAGGTACTGGCCAATGCGATGGAGTATTTCCATGGTGATGAGTTGGCTGCGACCACCTGGATGAACAAGTATGCCTTGCGCAATGTAACAGGCGATCTGGTGGAATCTTCACCAATTGATATGCACCGCAGGATGGCCAAGGAATTCGCCCGCATTGAAGCGAAGTACCCGAAAGTGGAACCAATACAACGTGCGCAACTTTCGGCTTATGGTCAAAAGCGCAAGCCAATGGCCGAAGAGCACATTTTCCAACTTTTCGATGGTTTTCGGGACGTCGTTCCGCAGGGTAGCGTAATGGCTTCATTGGGTGATCCATATCGCCTAGCATCGTTGAGTAATTGCGTTGTACTTCCGTCGCCACAGGATTCTTATGGAGGTATTTTCCGGAACGATCAACAACTCGCGCAGCTCTTCAAACGGCGGTGTGGCGTGGGTTTTGATCTGAGCACCCTGCGGCCAGCCGGCGCGGCGGTGAGCAATGCAGCACGTACCAGCACGGGTGCCGTTTCGTTCATGGAACGCTTCAGCAACACCACGCGGGAAGTTGCACAGAAGGGTAGGAGAGGTGCGTTGATGTTGACCATGGACATCGCTCATCCGGATGTGGAGGAGTTCATCACCATGAAACAGGATCTACAGAAGGTCACCGGAGCGAATGTGAGCGTGCGCGTGAGCGATGCGTTCCTGAAAGCAGTAGAGGAAGATACCGAGTTCACCCAGCAGTGGCCGGTGGACTCCAAGGACCCGAAGATCACCAAGACCATAAAGGCGCGCGAACTGTGGAACACGTTGGTCACTTGCGCTCACAACACCGCAGAACCGGGTATCATTTTTTGGGATCGTCAACATCACTATTCCACTTCATCGGTTTATCCGGATTTCCGGAATGCGAGCACCAATCCATGTAGCGAGATCGCCATGCAAGGCGGTGACAGCTGCCGGTTGATCGCGATCAATATGCACAGTTTCGTCAAGGATCCATTCACATCCAACCCTTGGTTCGATCATGATCGTTTCGCTGAAGTATCCTATGAAGCGCAGCGTTTGATGGATGACCTGGTGGACCTTGAATTGGAAGCCGTGGACCGGATCCTGGCCAAGATCGATAGCGATCCCGAACCCGATGATGTGAAACTTGTTGAGCGCTCTACCTGGCAACTGTTACGTGATACGGGTAAGAAAGGGCGTCGAACAGGCCTCGGTTTTACCGGTCTTGCGGATGCCATTGCTGCGCTAGGTCTAAAGTACGACAGCGACGGTGCACGGGAGGCTGTGGAGGATATTATGAAGACCAAATGCCGCGCGGAATTCGACAGCAGCATCGATATGGCGATCGAACGTGGCGCGTTCCAAGCCTTTGATCCGGCTGTTGAACGCACTTCGGAATTCGTACAGATGTTGAGCGAGGAACTACCCGAAGTGCATGATCGCATGATGAAGTATGGTCGCCGCAACATCAGTTTGAGCACGGTTGCACCTACCGGTTCGTTGAGCCTGCTTACGCGCACCAGCAGTGGCATTGAACCCGTTTACATGTTGAGCTATACCCGTAGACGCAAGATCATGGGCAACGATCCAAGCGTCGAGGCCAACTTCACCGATGCGCAAGGTGATCAGTGGGAGGAATTTACCGTACACCACCCGCGTTTGTTGGAGTGGATGAAGGTTACAGGGAAGACCAATACCTCGGAAAGTCCATACCAAGGATCTACCGCGAACGACATTGATCACAAGCGGCGCGTGCGCATGCAGGCTGTGGTGCAGAAGTACACTACACATTCAATTAGCAGCACCATCAACCTTCCAAGCACGGCCACGGTCGAAGAAGTTGGGAACATCTATTTGGATGCTTGGCAGAATGGGTTGAAAGGCATCACCGTGTATCGCGATGGAAGCCGAAGCGGTGTTCTGGTGGCGACAACTGAAAAGAAAGACGAGACGAACGCACACCACGGTAAGCGCCCCGAGCGGTTGGAAGCCGACATCCTGCGGTTCAACAACGAAACAGAGCCGTGGTTGGCTGTTGTGGGAAAGTTGGATGGCAGGCCATACGAGATCTTCACCGGAAAGGCGGAAGGTGTTTTCGAACTACCACGTTGGGTGAAGAACGGCTGGGTCGTAAAGCGACGCGATCCAAACAACAAGAAGAACGTGTACGATCTGGAGTACGCGGATGCCGAAGGATTCCGCGCATCGGTGCAAGGGTTGAGCCGCAGTTTCGAGAAGGAGTATTGGAACTACGCGATCCTGATCAGTGGCATGATGCGCCAAGGTATGCCGCTACCGCAAGTGGTTGATGTGGTGACCAACTTGAACCTATATGACGCCACCCTGAACACATGGAAGAACGGTGTGGCACGAGCCCTGCAACGCTACATAGCAGATGGTACGCAAGCAACGGGCCGCCAGTGCGTTGATTGTGGGGACAAGGACGGCTTGTACTATGAAGAAGGCTGCCTGAAGTGCAAGAGCTGTGGTGGTTCAAAGTGCGGGTAGTTGGCGGGTAATTTGACAGGATCACAGGATCAGCAGGATTGACTCGTTATCGTTTTGGATTGTCTTGATAGGAGTTTGGATCGACACGACACGTAAGTGTTGGTCGGCTCTTTGGCGGAATGCGGATCTTGTCAATTACATTGGCCGTTGAATTTTGACTGCCGCCAAGACAACGATTCAGCACAAAGAACTTACTGAGAATCTTATCGGATGCGCAATGACAGTGCATCGAGCGTTGGGGCCAGGATTTCAGGAGTCTGTTTATCAGAATGCATTGGCGCATGAGCTGCAGAAACTAGGATTTCGCGTGGCTTGCGAGCAACGTATCCAAGTGCAATATGATACTGTTATCGTTGGAAATTTCATTGCGGATATGTTGGTGAATGAGATGGTCCTTATCGAGAACAAGGCGGTTCAGGTGTTCCATCTTAAGCACGAAGTACAAGTGGTGAATTACCTCACCGCAACAGGGATCGACGTTGGGCTTCTATTGAATTTCGGAGCGGACAGTCTTGGTTTCAAACGCAAGTACCGGAGGTTCCACATGATGAAGGATTGAGTTGTTATTTGATGGTATTGTATGAAGGTTCTTTTGACAGGATTACAGGATCAACAGGATTCGTTCTTGTTGAATTACTTGTTTGACCAAGTTTGGGATACGTCGCATGTCAATCCTGTTGATCCTTTAGTCCTGCCGTCCTTATGTTTTCCTGCCCATTATCAATCCAGTAAGCCCTTTGGATTCCAATACCCGAACACCCCCTCTTGTCCTTATACCCCGCCAAATTCCGGGCTTCATGTCAAGGTGCCGGGTCAGGAGAATGTCATAGTCCAAAATATATGACCTATGTCATGAAATAGGATAAGATGGTCCGGTACGTTTGTATAAGCTAGAATGTCCGAAAAGCAAGTTGTGCCGAACGGGTCGAATAACCCGAGTGGAGTTGGTGTACGCCAGCGCCGTACGGTCTATTTTGTGTTGATCGGTCTGTTCATCCTGCAAACTGGGCTCACCTACACCGTCTCTACGGAAGCGCCAATACCTGCGGCTGAACTCAACGCATCTGCCCAACGGGGTGAATCGCTTTACCGCGAATTCAACTGCACGGCCTGTCACCAGTTCTACGGTCTAGGTGGATATATGGGCCCCGACCTGACCAATGTTACTATTACAAAAGGGAAAGGACCGGAGTACGCACGTGCCTTCATCATCCATGGCTCTGGGCGCATGCCTGCGTTAGGTGTATCGAAGGAGCAGGCCGATGACCTGGTCGCTTTCCTCGAAGCGGTGGCTGCTACAGGTACTTATCCTATCCGGAATGTGGACCTTACACCATGGGGCACCTACCGCGAAATGCACAGCAATGCGAAGTGAGTTCACACCCGCCAAGGGATTTATTGTTGCTGGTCTCCTGGCCTTGTGGTGCGGCGCGCTGTTCGGTGTCATAGGATCATGGCAACATGTTGTGCCGAACGTGATCGATGCCATACCATTCGTGAAGTCAAGGCCGTTGCATGTGTCGTTAGTGATCGCGTGGATCTTCCTCACCGCAGTAGGTGGTGTGTACCACTATCTGCCAAAGATCGTTGGTGCACCGTTGCATTCTACGCGTCTGGCGTGGTTGCATTTAGCCGTGTTCGTTGGAACAGGCTTCGCCGTTATTGTATCGTACTTCATGGGCCGCTTCGGTGGTAGAGAATACTGGGAATTTCCGCCTGCTTTAGGTATTCCGATCGCCTTGTCTTGGGGTCTGTTGATCTACAACTTCTTCCGAACAGCGAAAAAGCACAATGGTCCATGGCCTGCGTATTTGTGGATGTGGGCCACAGGTGTGGTCTTCTTCCTGGTCACCTTTGCCGAAGCGAACCTTTACCTCTTTCCGCACTTCACGGGCAATATGGTGCGCGAGCTCACCGTGCAGTGGAAAGCCTATGGAGCGCTCACGGGTTCATGGAACCTCCTGGTGTACGGCACCGCAATGGTGGTGATGGAGCGCAGCACCGGCAACACCGTTATAGCCCGGTCGAAGATCGCTTACCTTTTGTTCGGTCTCGGCTTCACCAACCTGCTTTTCGGTTGGGCGCATCATATCTATCCGGTCCCATCGGCGTTGTGGATCCGCATCCTGGCCTATGCGATCAGCATGACGGAATGGATCATCCTTGCCCGTATGATCCATCAATGGCGAGCTACGATCGATGAAGGAAAGCGCGGTAGTTCCACGCTCTTCGGTCGCTTTCTTTTCGCCAGCGAAGCGTGGGTGTTCTTGAATCTTGGACTCGCTTTACTCATCTCCATACCCGCGATAAATCTCTTCACCCACGGCACACACATCACGGTAGCACATGCCATGGGAAGCACCATCGGAATTAACACCACGATCCTCTTTGCATCGGTGTTCTTCATCACACGCAAACAGTATTCGAGTGCACTTCGCACAGGGTTCTGGACTTTCAATATCTCGCTGCTCGTGTTCTGGCTTTGCTTGATCGGCGCCGGTTTGGTAAAGGGCTACTTCACGGTGATGACCGACCTGCCATTCCAAATTATCATGGAGAAGGCGTGGCCCTTCATTGCGGGTTTCGCGGTAAGCGGGATCGGATTGTTCACGGGCTTGAGCATGTTGGTATGGGGTGCATTGGAGGCGTTGTTGGCTCCCGGTCCCACGGAAGAAGCACGTTTGAACGGGACCATTGGGATTGATCTTGCCAAGGTGGATGCGAGCCGACGGAATGGAGAATCGAAAACACCGGTACATCAGCGATGAACGTTGAGCGGAACATAGCCGGAGCGGAGGTGCTGGGCCTTAGCCCCTACGAGCTCGTAGAGGGTATCCAGCGTCTGAAGAAGGAAAGGAACGCCATTATCCTAGCGCACTATTACCAAACACCGGACATTCAGGAATTGGCGGATTTCGTTGGCGATAGCCTAGCGTTGGCCAAAGCTGCCGACAAGACCGGTGCCGATGTGATCCTTTTTGCCGGTGTGCATTTCATGGCGGAAACCGCTAAGATCCTTAATCCGCAACGAACGGTTCTACTACCTGATCTCGATGCCGGATGTTCCCTCGCCGATTCTGCACCACCGGAGAAATTCAAGGCGTTCATCGATGCCCATCCGGATCATGTTGTTGTGAGCTACATCAACTGCAGTGCTGAGGTGAAGGCGATGAGCGATATCATCTGCACCAGCAGCAATGCGGTGCGTGTGGTGAACAGTATCCCATCGGAAAAGCCGATCATCTTCGCGCCGGACAAACATTTAGGTGCCTATGTACAACGCGTTACAGGACGGGAACTACTGCTGTGGGACGGCGTATGCGAAGTGCATGTGGAGATCAGCATAGACAAACTGAAGTTGTTACTTGGTAAACATCCCGATGCAAAGCTGATCGCACATCCTGAATGTCCGCCGGAGATCTTGGCCGAAGCGGATCATGTAGGGTCCACATCCTCATTACTGGAATTCGTGCAGAGTGATCCGGCCCGTACCTTTATTGTGGCCACCGAAGCTGGTATCCTTCATAAGATGCGCGCTGCGGCACCGGATAAGGAATTGATCCCGGCACCGGCTCATGCGAACAACACCTGCGCGTGTAGCGAATGCCCATACATGAAAATGAACACGGTGGAAAAGGTCTATTCTGCTTTGTTGAACGGATCGCCGGAGATCGTGTTGAATGAACAGGTCCGTCAACGTGCAGAGTTGGCGTTGCGGAATATGATGCAACTGGGATGAAGCGGCCTTTGAAAGTTATCGTTGTTGGTGGTGGTGTCGCAGGCATGTCATTCGCACTTCGACTCATCGACTTAATGGGCCGGGGTGAAGTGGATATCCGTTTGATCTCCAAAGCACCCGTAGAAACCAGCAATTCCCATGCAGCCCAAGGTGGTGTAGCGGCTGTGATCCATCCGGGCGATTCATGGGAACAGCATCGTGATGATACGATCGCTGTTGGTGCCGGCAGATGTGACGTGGAAGTAGTGGAACGTGTGGTGCGTGAAGGACCTGCGTGCATCCAAGAGCTAATGGATATTGGAGCGCGATTCGATAAAGATCCTCAAGGACGATTGGATGCGGCTTCGGAAGGAGGGCACCATGCTCCACGGGTGGTCCATCATAGCGATCATACGGGCGCGGAGATCGTGCGCGTGTTGCAACATAAGGTGCGTAACGCACAAGATATTTCGATCACGGAAACACTCGTAGCGCTGGACCTGCTGATCGCTGAAGATCATCGAGGCCGTCGCTGTCACGGTGTGCGCACCGTCGATATTCATTCCCATCAAGTGCGCGAGCATTTCGCAGATGTGGTAGTGCTGGCAACGGGCGGCGCGGGCCAGGTCTATCGGCATACGACCAATCCTGTTGGTGCCACGGGTAGTGGTGTGGCCATGGCCGTGCGTGCCGGCGTGCCGTTACGCGATATGGCCTTTGTGCAATTCCATCCCACAGCCTTATTCGATCCACGGCGGAAGGGAGTTTTCCTGATCAGCGAAGCCGTGCGCGGTGCTGGTGCGGTACTTTTACATCCCGATGGCACGCGTTTGATGCAAGGGTTGCACCCGATGGCCGATCTGGCACCACGCAACATAGTGGCACGCGCCATCCATACCGTTATGCGCGAACAAAGTGTACCCCATGTTTGGCTGGATGCAACGCGCATCGGTGGTCAACGTTTTGCACGCGAGTTCCCGAGGATCCTAGCACATTGCAAAGCGATCGGAATTGATCCCACCAAGGAACCCATTCCTGTAATGCCGGCCGCGCATTATTTGTGCGGTGGTATTCGAACCGATGCGAAGGGGTGTACCGCGTTACAAGGATTATATGCGCTCGGCGAATGTGCTTCCAGCGGATTGCATGGTGCCGATCGTTTGGCAAGCAATTCATTGTTGGAGGCTCTAGTGATCCCACGCCATGCAGCCGCTGCGGTCATGATCGCTGAATGGCCAGGTTCAATGCTCGAGGACATCGAGCTGGGGCGTTACGTGGATACGGAACATTCTTCCGCGATCGATACCATGGTCGTTGAATTGCGCGATATGATGACGGACCAAGTGGGCATCATGCGAGATCACGCCGGTTTGCGCAGCGCCCATCATGTTTTGTTATCGATGAGCGCACAAATGGAACGAGCTTGGAAGGAAGGTGAACGCTCTCTTTCATTCTATGAACTCCGCGATATGGTTTCGGTCGGCCGGGCCATTTGCGAACAAGCCATTGCCGAACCGCGCAATGCCGGCACGCATTGGAACAACGACTTTGCGCCGCTTCAACACATACGAACAGACACAACATTCAGTGCTTCATGACCACGCTGAATGGAGAATAATTGAACAAATGAACCGATCGACCATTCCCTACACGCCCCACACCTTTCACATACCTGTGATGGGTCTGGGCTATACCATAGATACACCGGTCAAGGTGGCACACTTCGGCATTAGTTCCGTAGTATCCATCATCGAGGATGAACTCGTGGAACGCATGCGCGAATTCCATTGTGGAAATTTCGGTGAAGCATACGTTCCGATCCCGAAAAAGGAGCTTGACCATCGCGCATTGCGGATCACGGCATACTTGGACCTGATGCAACGCATCGTGGATCGCAATGTGGAACAACTGCGAAAAGCACCCTACGAACCCGGTTCCGATCTCACCAAGTACTTCGAGATGCTGCCCATGGGCAGCCTTGAAAAAGCGATGTACGAGGAAATGATGCAAATGGAGGAAGGGCCGAAAAAGCAGGGCTATCAAGATGAACTTCGCCGTACCGTACGCGCAGGTGCGATCGACGTGAACATCATGGCGAAGATCGATCCACAACGGTATACCAAAGAGGGCGAAGCACTTCCCGCTGAGTACGCCGATGCGATGGCCGCATTCCGTGGATTCGCGAAGAGCACGCTTTCAGGTTCCGTTGTGCTCAGTGCAGGCTATAACCCACGGCTATATGCCTACATCGCGGAGTTCCCGGATTTTCTCCCCGATGCGCAAGGGCGCCTGAAAAAGAAAGTGATCCTGAAAGTGAGCGATCTGCGTTCCGCGAAAGTACAAGGCAAGATCCTCGCGAAGAAAGGCGTGTGGGTCTCGGAGTACCGGATCGAGAGCGGATTGAATTGTGGCGGTCATGCCTTCGCAACGGATGGCATTCTGCTGGGTCCGATCCTGGAAGAATTCAAGAACGAACGCGTAGCGATGGGCGAAGAGATCGCAACGATGTGCAACAAAGCACTATTGGAAAGTGGGCAACGGGAATTCACGGTTCTGCCTTCGGTGCGCGTTACCGTGCAAGGTGGCATTGGAACGGTATACGAAGATCATTTCCTACGCACATATTACGAAATGGATGGCACCGGTTGGGGAAGTCCATTTCTGTTAGTGCCAGAAGCCACCAACGTGGAAGACAGGACACTTGAGCAGCTTACGAAAGCGAAGCCCGATGATTACTTCTTGAGCTGGGCATCACCGCTCGGGATCCCCTTCAACAACTTCCGACCAAGCACGTCTGAGGCGCAGCGGAAGATGCGCATCGAGAAGAACCGTCCGGGCAGTCCGTGCTACAAGGACTTTCTTTCCACCGACACCGAGTTCACTGACACCCCGATCTGCACCGCGTCACGCCAGTACCAGAACCTGAAGATCAAACAACTTGATTCAATGGGGTATGGCAAAGAGCGTCATGCACGCGAACTCGAACGCATTACTGCCAAGGACTGTCTCTGTGAAGGACTGGGTGCAAGTGCATTACTGAAAGAGGGCTTAACACCCGCCCACAAGATGGAGGCCGTGGCCATTTGTCCAGGTCCGAACACGGCATATTTCTCGCAAGTTGTGCCGTTATCAACCATGGTGGATCATATCTACGGTCGCCTATCGCTACTGAACGACAACCTGCGTTCGCACATGTTCGTGAACGAATTGGTGCTGTACGTGAAGTATTTGCAACGTGAGATCGATCAGGTGAAGGAAGACATCACCGAGAAGCAACATAAATTCTTCGAGAAGTTCCGTGCAAATCTGCTGATCGGAATCCAGTACTACGAGGACTTGGTACCTAAGCTGCGCGAGCATGGACTCCCGAATATGGAAGGATTCACTGCGGAATTGAACCGTCATGCGCAGGACCTGCGTTCGCTAATGATCCCATTGGCTGTGCAGGTTTGATCGGTTCCACCGTCATGTTGGGGATCTCTGTAATGCTGCTCCCCTAATGTTTTTACAAGTGCATTCATCCGAATGAAGTGAAATAAAGTATAAGGCAAGGACGCAATGGATAAACTATCACCTCGTATCCTAGAGATGATCAAAGGCTTGTCCCCCGCCTATTTCGCTATGGTGATGGCGACCGGTATTGTCTCCATCGCATCCCAGTTGTTGGGGATGACCGGCATCGCCAGGGCCATGTTCATGTTGAACATCTTCGCCTATGCGGTCCTGCTGGCGTGTACGATCCTGCGCTTCATTTTATATAGGCCTGAGTTCTTCAAGGACCTGTTCAGCCATACCAACGGCGTCGGGTTCTTTACGTTGGTCACCGCCACCTGTGTGCTAGGTTCCCAGTCCGTGTTGCTGAATGGAGATTATGGGATGGCGCTGATCCTATGGGTGGTCGGGATCGTTCTGTGGCTGATCGTCACCTACACCGTGTTCATCACCTTCACCATCAAGGAGGACAAGCCTCCACTGGAGGTCGGGATCAACGGTGCGTGGTTGCTCGCAGTGGTGTCCACGCAAGCCTTGGCCGTCCTCAGTGCGCAGCTGTCCATGCACTTCGAAGCGCACAAGCTGATCATTAATTTCTTCGCGTTCTCCATGTGGCTTTGGGGCGGCATGCAGTACATCTGGATGATCTCGCTGATCTTCTACCGGTATACTTTTTTCAAATTCTCCCCGAGCGATCTTTCACCGCCGTATTGGATCAACATGGGCGCCATGGCGATCTCCACCCTAGCTGGGTCGCTGCTCATTATGAATTCTCCCCACGCGCCCTTCCTGTTCTCAACACTGGCCTTCCTCAAGGGCTTCTCGATCTTCTACTGGGCCACCGGTACTTGGTGGATCCCGATGCTGATCATCCTTGCCTATTGGAGGCATATCTACAAGAAATTCCCGCTCACGTATGACCCGCTCTATTGGGGCGCGGTCTTCCCCTTGGGCATGTACACGGCGTGCACGTTCATGGCGGCGAAAGCCATGGATCTTGAGTTCTTGATGCCGATCCCTAAGTACTTCATCTATGTGGCCCTGCTTGCTTGGTCCACGGCGTTCATCGGGTTGATCCGTAAACTGGTGAATGACCTCTTTTACGCTGGAGCACAATAACGGGAACGGAAAGAGAAACTCTGGTGAATAATACGGATCCAACGCACATATCAAGTCGAGGTCGATCGCTTTGAACAAGCTTGGATCACCCCGACTCAGCCGCCAATGGACTGCATCGTTCTATTTCCGGTGTGGTTGACCGGATCGCTGAACGCTTCCATGGTATCCATCCCTCCGCGTGCCTTTTTCTTGTGGAGTACGGTGCTACGGATCAACTCGGTGATGTCCTCTCCTTTGCGGTAGGCGCTCAACAGGTCGGTCTCGGTGCCCGAGAACAGGCAGTTCTTCATCCGGCCATCCGCCGTAAGGCGTAGCCGGTTGCACGAATCGCAGAACGGATTGGTCACCGTACTGATGACCGCGAACGAACCTTTGTGTCCTTTGATCCGGTAGTGCTTGGCCGTGTCATGTGGGCCGTCCTGGAGCCGTTCGATGTTGTCCGCTCCGAAGCGGGTCCCCACCATGTCAAGGACTTCCTGCAAGGAGACACCCTTGCTCCAGTCCCACTTGTTCCCGTCGAAGGGCATGAACTCGATGAAGCGGACCCGGATGCCTTCATCCATTGTCCATTGAACGAAATCACAGATCTCATCGTCGTTCGTTCCGCGGATCAGCACCGTGTTCACTTTCACATCGTAACCCTTTTCCATCAGTAAGCTGATGTTGGTCTTCACCTCCTTGAAATAGTCGCGTCGCGTGATCCGTTGCATCCGTTCGGCGTTCAGTGTGTCCAAGCTTACGTTCACATTGCGGACACCAGCTCGATCGAATACATCAATGAACCGGTCCACCAGTACGCCGTTGGTTGTGATCGCCAACTCCACGGGGAGTCGGGCCAGACCTTCAATGAGATCTGCGGCATCGCGGCGCACCAAGGGTTCACCACCGGTAAGGCGGATCTTGCGCACACCCATGGAAACGAACGTGCTGGCAATTGCAAGCAATTCCTCCTGCCGCATGAACTCTTCCCGTGGCCGAAGTTCGATCCCCTCCTCCGGCATGCAGTAGAAACACCGCATGTTGCACCGCTCCGTCAGAGAGATCCGGAGATAGTCGTGCCTTCTTCCGAAAGTGTCCGTCAACAGCGTGCCCTGTTCGTTCATCGCTCGGTCAGTTCGCGATGCCATCGAACTCGTTGGTGGTGATCAGCTTGTGTGCAAGCGGGAATAGGATGTTGTCCTCACGATGGATATGCAGGCGGAGTAATTCCGTGAGCTCCCGGCCCGTGTTGCATGCCGTGTCCAGCACGAACGCGGCCGAGCGGGCATCATGAAGGTGTGCCGCAAGGCCAAGCATGTTGAAACACAAGGCTCCGAGCTGGATGAATTTCACATGGTCATCCTCCATCAGGTCGATCGCTGTGCGCGGGGTCTTATCGATGCTGTGCTCACCAGAGGCGACGAGCTTGCTGTGCAGCAGCGGAAATAATTGTCTTTCCTCGCGACGGTTGTGATCGAGCAATCCATCGTCGAAGTATTCAAAGAAGTCATGGAAGTCCGTGCTGATCGTCTCGTCCATCCGATATTGCTGGTCCTTATATTTCGCTAGCGCCTTATCGAAGCGCTCGATCATTTCCACCGCATTCTTGTGATCGTCCATATAGCGCCGGAGCAAGGCATGCATTGCTTCATAAGGTACGTCCTCGATCACTGCGCCACCGTAAGCATCCGGCGGATCCATGGGTGAGTTCTCCTCGTCCTCCAAGCCTTTCTCCACGTTCCTCTGGAGCGGGTCGGTCTTCTTCAGGCTCGGGTCCAGCTTGGGGCCTTTATTATCCAATCGTTTCTTGGTTACAGGGTCAATGATCTTCATGGCGTTATGTGCTGCTGGGTATGATGATGAACTCGATGTTCTGCGGTATCGTGTGCGAAAGGGATCCCAGTGCGGATCCGTCTTGTGCGAAAGAACGCAAGTTCTGGAAGAAAGGAACATGATCTTTATCATGGAATGTATCCCCCGTTCTCATTGGGAAGCAGCCCTCTCCAGTGCATGAACCCATGTATGTGTGCATCCAGGTCATCGCACTCAGGAAGGTATGCGCACTTTATGCACGCCCACACCGTTGAGCCAGAATACATGCCGTGGACCGGTTTTTTTGTCCGTGGCGGTGATCAGCACGAACTCGCCCTTGGCACCGATGGGTGCGCCATCCTCCTCGAACAGGATGAAGGTGCTGTCGCCGATCTCGTGGTTGTACAATTCGCCCCAGGAGAAGGTGGCCATATAGTCGTCAGTGGCTTGGGCCACGAAGTAGAAGTTACGGTCCTTGTGATCGTCCTGTGCCAATTCCGCCTTGTCCAGAACGTCGCGGAGCAACACCCCCTTGTAACCCTTCGTGGAACTCATCTTCGTACCGGTCTGGCATACCACATCGAAGGCCGCGCCCTCATGCATGGGTAGGGTCTTCAAGTCGTTCATCATGAACTTCATCGGGTGTATCACATCCCCGTATATCTCAACACTGTGGCTACGGTGGTCCGCAGTATCCTCCGGGGCGATACGCTTCATACAAACGTGTCCCGGTGCCGTATGGTCTGCGTGGTCCTCCTGTGCCATGGGTTCCGGCGGAGGAGCTGTGGATCCTGCCTGCTGGCAAGCCTGAGTAGGTGCCAATAGAGCAAAAAGTATCAAGATGGGTAGGTGCTTCATGGTCGTGTTCATGGTGTTGGTACTGTTTTGCGTTTGGTGGGATCAATGGAACGGAACAACAGGCGCACCATGAAGTTCCGCCCTTCGCAAGGGTAGCCTTCCACGATAGCGTAGTTGGTGTCAAGTAGGTTGTTCGCACTGCCCTCCATGGAGAATCGCGGACCGATGTTGAAGCCGACCTTCGCATTGACCAAGGTGTATGGATCCGTGCGCGTGCCGTAGCTCGTGGAATACCGGAAATCATCGTACTCCGTGCTGGCGTTCAGGTACAGCAGTTTGGACGGGCGGAAGTCCACGTATGCGAACACCTTGTTGGCCGGCACATCGGTGAAGTGGATCTCGGGCCGGTCCTGGTTCTTCCGCTGGATGTACGAATAGTTCGCACCGACGCGCACGTTGGCATGCGGAGCATAAGCCACGGCGAGCTCTCCTCCAAGGAACTCCGCGCGGCCCGTATTCTGCATCTGCCATTTGCTGCCCACCGCATTGTCCACCTGCTGGATCACATCGTCCAAGCTGTTGTAGAACAATGCGGCATCCACTTGGAGCTTGCTGCCGAATGTGCCCGTATAGCTGAACTCGGTGTTGTAGCTGAACTCCGAGGCGAGGCCGGGGTTAGGCACCGCCGCACCCATGCGGTAGGAATAGCGGTCCTTCACCGTAGCGAATCGGCTCTTGCGGGAACCGGCTAGGCGTAGGAAATGCATGGGGTGCAGCTTGTATTGGAGCAGCAGCTGGGCGTTGACCGCCTCGTTCGCGGGGGCACTGCCGAAGGGTACGATCTGCTCAGTGGCCGGGTCAATGTTATCGGCCTGAATGTTCCCACGTGCATTGTAGCTGATGCCCGGGGTTACTTGCCATTTCTCCTTGATGTAAAGGATGTTCTCCAAGCCGATGGAGTACGTTCGGTCACGAAATGTCTGTACAGGATCTCCCACGTTGTGCTCCTGGTGTTCATCATAACGGTAGGTCGCTGCCACCTTGGTAAGATTGTTCTTCACGGCCTGTGCCACGTACTCTACAGAGCCGCCGTAGGCTTGGTCGTTATAGCGGCTCTCGAAGGCATAGGGCTTCGTCATCGTGCTCATTGTACTATCGTCATAGCTGTTCAATGCGTTCTGGAAGCGGTCCAGGTATACCTTGGCGTTCAACTCGTCCTTGGAGCCACGGAAGCGGTTGCGCGACATGAAGTACACGTTCTGCTTATCCCACGAAGGCCACTCCCAGAAGCGCGGTTTCTTCAGTAAGGGATTACGTTCATCAGTGCCGCCATAGATCGGCACGCCCTTCTCGCCGTGTTGCTGCACATAGCCCACCACGTATTCGGTGTTCGCGTTCGGTGCATATCCGGCCTTGATATTGATGCGCTGGTCCGTGAAGCCCGAACCATCCCGCTGGCCTCCGTTCTCGTGCTTGGTGGGCACAAAGTCCTTGGATAGGCTGTAGTCCCCGCGTTGCATGTACGCGATCCCGCCCTGCGCAAAGAACTTACCGCGCCACCCTCCGAGGTTGACGTTTCCAGTGCCCCCGTTCGTGTTGATCAATGCGAGACTGCCATTGTAGTCCAACTTGCCCACCGGCTTGCGCGTTAACATGTTGATGGCTCCGCCCATGGTGTTAGGACCGTACAGGATGGAAGTAAAACCCTTGGAAATGTCGATCCGCGAGAGGTCCATGGTGGCGAAGCGAGCCAGGTCCACATAGCCATCGTAGGGCACGTAGATCGGTATGCCGTCCAGGAACACGGGTACTTGCCGCAGGTCGAATCCGCGCACATTCACCATGGTTTCATTCCGTGAGCCTGATGCGGCCAGCGTGACACCGGGAAGCAGGTTCACGGCGTCGGCCACATTGAACCTGTTGTACAATTCGATGTCTCTTGGTGTGACCGTGGTGAGCGAATCCTGCTTCGAGTTGCCTACAATGGTGACGACGCCGAGTTCATACACACGGCCGGGCTGAACAGTGGAAGTGCTGTCCGTGGTGGCCTGGGCTAAAGCCGTGAGGCTCATTAGCACCATGGCGATAGTGGGGATCGGTCGTGTGCAAGGATGCATGATAGCGTTATGTATGGCAGGATATAGCGCGAATTAAGCGAAGCTTGAGTAGGTAGAAAATGATACAGGTCATAATTCAGTTTTTTCGATAGTGGACGGAACGAAAGTGCGACTCAAGGTGCCGGTGCGGCGGTCCCGTACTCGGCCGATCAGAACTGTAGACCTGTGAACCGTTTTTTGATGTTCGGTCGGTACAGAATGGCGATATAGGCCCAATTCTGGATATTCGCCATGGCAGGCACGCCTTCCAAGTGTTGTAATGTCTTCGTGACGAATAATTGGGAATAGCCCACCTGCACAGAGACCACATCGTTCACGATCCGGCCCATGGTCAGGTCGATCTCGTTGCCGAGCCTGTTGTCCATCTTCTTTCCGTCCTTCACTACGTCGGCAGGAGCCTGTAGTTCATGGATGTTCATTGAAAGGAAGGTGCGCTTGTTCAGGTCGTATTTCACACGTACGTACACGTCCATCAAGCCAACCGAGTTCGCACCACGACCACCTACATAGAAGTGATCCATGTAGCCATTATGCGCATGGTTGGTCCCGTACATCGGAGCGTAGGACCGGTTCACTTTGTCGGTGGCATCCTGTGCGGTGCCAGAAAGCAACTCGCCACCCAGTGTCACGAGCAGTGCTGATCCCTTTTCCTTGTTGAATTCGAATTTGTATGAGGCTTGCACATTGGCGTCGTAGGCTTCTACTTCACGCTTCCCTACATCCTCGCCGATCTGTTGGTAGTAGAAGCCGGAAAGGGTTAGCCCGCCGTTCTCATAGCGAATTGTCGGTAGGCCGATGGTCTGCGTATAGCGCACGCCTTGCTCGGTCAGTGCACCGAGGCTATCCGTAGTGGTGTACTGCAGCCCGTTGTTCCATAGCAGTGCGCTGAACTTGAACTTGGTCCAACCTTGTTCGATCCACAGCATCTGCGCCACTTTGTACTGGTTGGCTACGGCGTAAGGCGAATGGGTGAGTGATTCCTGTGCCGCATTGAACGCTGCACCAACATGCAGCTTCGTCTTGTTCTTCTCGAACTTCAGCAATGCGATGTCATGTGACCGTGCTTGAAGAGCCCAGTCCAAATTGCCGAGGAAGCGGGCGTTGTCATAGTTGAGTTCCTGAAGTCCGAGCTTCAGGGTCCAGCTCGTATCAAGCTTGATCTCCGACCAGGCTTCGTGTACCGAAAGGAAGTCGTCACTGGCGTTTGCTTGGGCGGTACTTCCCCATGTGCGCACATCCTGTACGCTCATGAAGAAGCTCACTTTATTATGGGTGAATGAGGCATGCAAGCGGGCGCGGTGGCTAATGAAGAACGCCGGATCCTGGATCGTGTCCATGAGCTTTCCGTAGCCGTTGCGGAACTCACTGCGTTGCAGCAGTTGTCCGCCCCAGGTGAATTGCGGGAACGCAAGTTGAGGTATTAGTATGGTGATCAGACCGGACAGGCAAAGCGCATGGATCCGATCCGACCAGTTCTTTGCGTTACATGACATGAACGGAACAGATCAGGAACACCCCGCCCACTAATTCACACTTGATAGGAAGCTTACGCGCATTTGCACGCACCTTACCGATCAGGCGTTTTATTCCGGATGTGTTCATTCGTTCCAATGGATCATGCGGCTAACTACTCGGCTCATCCACCAGTAGCACATGATCGAGAGCACAAGCATGAGCATCCAAGAGCTGGTCCAAAGACCGGAGCCATCCAGCAGGTAGCCGAAGAGGATGGGGCAGAAGAAGCCGCCGAGGCCACCGATAACCCCGACCATGCCGCCAACGACGCCCACTTCTGAAGGGAAGTACTCAGAGATGTGCTTGTACACAGCGGCCATGCCGATGCCCCAGACGAGACCGATGAGGATCACTAGGATGGTGAAGACCCGCATATTGGCCTGGAAATAGATCTGCGTGATACCTCTTGCCAGAAGCTGTCGCTTTCCCACTTGGTCCCCTATCTTCACCATCGGCTGTTGCCAGCTGGCCTTGGTGGGCATAACGAGTTGTCTACTGTCCAACTTTTCAAAGTCATGGCGTATCCGTGTGAGCGGATAGTCTATTCCACCTACCGTTACCAAGCTGTCGTTCACCTGCTCCACCACGCCTGCTTTTGCGGCCATGACCCCGCGACCGGGCGATACCACCATCATCTTGGGCACTATCAGACACAGGCTGATCAGGATCGAGGCGCCCAGAACACCATATAGTACCCGGCGTGCTCCCCACTTGTCGCTGAACCAGCCGCCCACGGCCCGTGTCAGCCCAGCTGGAAGGCTGAACATGGACGCGAACAGACCAGCCGTCACCAACGAGGTGCCGTACACGTTCACATAATACGGTACCAGCCACTGGGCGAAGGCCACAAAACAGCCGAACACTAAAAAATAATACAGGCCAAAGCGCCACATGCGTGTAACCCGCATGGGCTTGAGTAGTGCAGCTAAAGTGCGCGGCGGTCCGCCCAGCTTGCGGTTCTCGGTGAACAGTACCATGAGGACGGCCATGCCCACCAGCACGGCAGCATAGAGTTGGGGCAACAGGCGCCATCCCTCCAGATCAGCTCCGTCATGGGTCAAGTAAAGTAAGAGCGTGGGGGCGAAGAGGGTGGTGAGTGCAGCGCCTGCATTGCCGGCTCCGAAGATGCCCATGGCAAGGCCCTGCTGTTTTTTAGGATACCATACCGAGGCACTGGCGATCCCCACTGCAAAACTGGCTCCCGAGAGGCCGAAGCCGAAACTCATCAATGCAAACCCTGCGAAGGAGTTCATATAGGATAGTAAGAATAATGGAATGGCGGCCACCACCAACAGCAAGATGAATACCCATTTGCCTCCAAAGCGGTCCGTGAGAATACCTAAGGGTAGTCGGAAAATGGAACCCGTGAGCACCGGTATGCCCAGCAGCCAGCCTACCTGCACCGAGGACCAATGGAATACCGAATGGTCCACCAGAAAAGTGACCAGTACGCCGTTCATCATCCACGCCGCGAAGCACAGAGTGAACGCGATCGTGTTCAAGGTCAACATGCGGTGCGATTTGCCCGTGGCTTTCTCCATCATGTTCATCGTTCTGCGTAGTTGATCATTATTCTGTTGAGTCCAAAGTGAAAGCAGGGATAACGTGTAGTGATTTAGTGAATGGGCGCGGGATCAATGTTCAAGGCTCCCCCAGTCGGGTATTAGGTCGGACCGGTGTAATACCATCCCATATTCCGGAGCAAATATATTTGTGTTGATATGAAATAATATGATGTGTATCATATATTGAAATTAGAATAGAGGTACCTTTCGGGGCCGAATGGATTACGCGATCGACAGGTGTCATTCTTGGTCGGGTCGTTCCTGACCAATTGTGGTTAACATTGAACCCTATCGCATAAATTCGGGTTGAATATTCATTGTCTAAACACCCATCCATGACAGAAATAAAAGAGAACGTTCCCCTGGAGGTCATTCGTAAGAGTCCAGCGTTACACGAGACGATAGCGTTCTGGTTCTCGGATCGTGATCATTTGAGATCGCCGTTCCCACCGGAGATCCGAGAGGAATTGACGGAAAAGGCCGCAGTTCAATTCCACAAATGGGTTAACCTGCTTGATCCAAAGGCCAAGGGCGAAGTGGACGATGAGGTGATCGGTGAGAAGATCGAGGAGATCATCTTTGCGTGCGCTATGGAATTGGTGACCGATGTCGAGCAGCGCATCACCATCCGTTATCCCTTCATGCCAAGACCAGGAGACCCGATCACATCATCGGATGGCGCAGAGTCCAAGGTGATCGCACGGAAGATAGAGAAGGAAGGTAAGGATGGCTTCCTTATGGTTCTTGCGCGGGAGACCGGTTCAAGCAAGGAGTGGAGCACTCGGTTTGAATTGCCTTGATCGCTTTTGTGATCAGTGTATCAAGCTTGTGTCCACGCTCACCGGCACGTCATTCAAATACCGGATCCGCGAGACTTCGCTCCCTTGGGCGTTCCACTGAGCGTAATCGCCGTTGAGCCGGTCGTTCACGTACATGCCTTCCGTAAGCTTCGTCCCATCGTTGCCCCACGTGGTCCATATCCCTTGGCGCTTGCCCTTACTGAATTGACCTTCCATGCGGCGATTGCCGTTTTCATAATACCAGGTCCATCGGCCGTGGTTCAGGTCGTTCACAACACTGCCGCTGTACTTGACCTGACCGTTCTCGTAGCGGCTGGGGTCCTTGTCGCGCGCGGTGAAGTGGAATGCCGCCCAAAGGACGATGATGATCCCGGTGATGATCTTATGTGAGCTGTTGTATTGGAACATGATCCGGTCGGGATCTAACCGTTCAGTTGTGGCGTATGCCGATGTGCAGGTCGATCATGGTTTCTGCGAACTACCGAAAGTGACCGTATCCATCAATAACTACCTGCATTAGCTCCAAGTCAAAGATCGACACATGGGCCTTAACGCTTTCAAATGTAAACATGCAAGCATCGATCACCGTCCGGTCCATAAAAAAATGATCGGGCTACGACCGTTGCAGATCACTTGGCCGAAGCTGGCTGCCTGAGCTCGGTACGTTTCGTCATCTCATCCAAAAAAGTCCGGAATTCAGATTCGATCAACCGGAAGGAATGGATCATATGGCGGCCTTTGTCCGTCAGCAATGTACCACCACCGCCCTGCCCGCCGCTGGTGCGCACCACCAATGGAACTTCTGCCATTGCGTTCATGGCCTCCACCAAGCGCCAGGCTTTCTTATAGGACATACCCATATTTCTAGCAGCTTCACTTATTGAACCAGAAGAGCCTATCTCTTCGAGCAGTGCGACCCGCCCTTGGCCCAAGAAAGCGTGGCCGTCGCTTACGATCCATATGCTGCCCATCACGGCAAAAGTTGATCTGGATGTTTTTCGTGGGGGCGTCATGGTCGATCGGGTATAACGGTGCAATATAACCTCAAGGCTCATTGAGTACGGTGAAAATGGTCAAGCTCTAATGTCGTCATCCAGATCGTAAATGTCGCCAATGACCTTTTGAATGGCCGCTTTCAAGCTGATCTCGATAGCGTTCGGCGAGATCTGAAATGATCATTTCTTGATCAGAACGAAGTAACGGATCGATGATATTCCATCGACCTCTTGGCCTGTCGATCACTTCTTTTGGTAAATACATGATGCATATCATATTTGTTTCGACATAGGTCTCTAAGATTTGCCATCGTGACGACCTGCTAACATCGTGCAACCGAACATCAATCAACTCCTCCAATGCGACACCTCATCAAGATCCTTTGGTTCTTACTGATCTTACCGCTGGTCCATCTACCGGCAGTGGCACAAGATGGCAACCAATTGTTCCGTCAGAATTGTGCATCGTGTCATCAAATGGGTAAGAGGTTGGTAGGACCGGATCTCACAGGCGTCACCGATCGGCGTACGAATGAATGGATCCACGCCTTTGTTAAGTCCTCACAAACCGTCATTAAGTCGGGCGATGCGGATGCAGTGGCCTTATCCGAAGCTTTCAACGGTATGGTAATGCCGGACCAAAGTCTCAGTGCCGGAGATGTGGACCAGATCCTTACGTACATCCAAAGTTTCAGTGTAGCAGCGCCTGTTGCCGGTGCTGAGGTAGCTGTAGTGGAGGAAGTGCCCGTTGAATACACCGATGCTGATCGCGAAACAGGACAGGCTTTGTTCGTTGGTAAGACACGATTCTCTAACAAAGGGGCCGCGTGCATTTCATGTCATAATGTGACCAATGATCAGTTGATATTGGGAGGAGCATTCGCAAAGGACCTTACCGGTGTGTTCGGTCGTATGGGGCACGCTGGTGTGGCAGGCATCCTAGGGGCACCGCCTTTCCCAGCCATGGCGACGGCATACGCCAATGCACCCCTTACCGAGCAAGAGATCCTTTCGCTTGCAGCATTTCTGGAGAATGCGGATAAGGTGAGCGCGCAACAGACAACCAAATCAGCTTACATGCCTTTCGCAGTGTATGGCGGCGGTGGTTTGCTTGCTTTCCTGGTCTTGCTCGGCTTCCACTGGCGCGGTCGGATCAAGAATACAATAAAGAAGGACATCTACGATCGGCAACTGCGATCCATCTGAAAAAAAACGGAATACCATGAGCTGGATAGAAGACATTATTTCGCCCAAGTCCCGACAGTGGGAGGAGTTCTACCGCAACCGCTGGCAGTATGACAAGGTGGTGCGTAGCACACACGGCGTGAACTGCACAGGGGGCTGTTCCTGGAACATCCACGTGAAGGATGGTATCGTCGTATGGGAGATGCAGGCCCTTGATTACCCGCTGCTGGAGGAGGGCTTGCCGCCTTACGAGCCACGCGGTTGCCAACGGGGTATCTCCTACTCCTGGTATTTGTACAGCCCGATCCGTGTGAAGTATCCACTGATGCGTGGTGCCTTGATGGACCTCTTCCGCAAGGAGAAAGAGTTGACTGGGAATGACCCGGTACAGGCCTGGGCCAACATCCAGAACGACCCGGTGAAACGCCAACGCTATCAACGCGCCCGTGGCAAGGGCGGCTTCCGCAGGGCGCACTGGGACGAGGTCCTCGAGCTCATCGCTGCGGCCAACATCCATACGGTGCAGAAGTACGGTCCGGACCGGATCATCGGGTTCTCGCCCATCCCGGCAATGTCCATGATGAGCTACGCTTCCGGCGCACGCTACTTGCAGCTCATGGGCGGGGTGAACCTTAGCTTCTACGATTGGTACTGCGACCTGCCGTGCGCGTTCCCAGAAGTGTGGGGCGAGCAGACCGATGTCTGTGAAAGTGCCGATTGGTTCAACTCCAAGTTCTGCGTGAGCATGGGCGCCAACCTGGGCATGACCCGGACGCCCGATATCCACTTCTTTTCTGAAGCACGGCACAACGGCACCAAGACCGTGGTGATGTCGCCGGACTTCAGCATGGTGGCCAAACACGCCGACCAGTGGATCCCTTGCCACGCCGGCAGTGACGGCGCATTCTGGATGGCCGTCACCCACGTGATCCTGAAGGAGTGGCACTCGGACAAACGCACACCGTACTTCCATGAGTATGTGAAGCGCTACACGGACTGCCCGTTCCTAGTAGAACTTGAGCCGAACGGCGAGCATTTCAAGCCCATGAAAATGGTGCGTGCCAATCGCTTGGATAAGTTCAAGGACATCAGCAACGGCGACTGGAAATTCCTTTGCCTCGATTCCAGCACTGGCGAACCAGTGACACCAAAGGGCACTATGGGCTACCGTTGGGACAAAGAACCAGGAAACTGGAACCTTAAGTACGAGAACGGCCCGGACAGCAAACCCTATGATCCCGAACTGACCTTCTTGGAGAATTCCGAAGAGGTGCTCCAAGTGGAGTTCGTAGAGTACGGATTGAAGAAGAAAGTTCTCCGCGGTATCCCGGTGAAATACCTCACCGGTGCGGATGGAAAGCGCATCCCTGTGGCCACGATCTATGACCTCACCATGGGTCAGTATGGCGTAGGCCGCGGTCTTGCAGGTGAGTACCCGAAGGATTACGACGACAAGGAGCAGGCCTACACACCCGCATGGCAGGAGATCTTCACCGGTATCGGCAAGAAGACAGTGATCAAGTTCGCCCGCGAGTGGGCCTCCACGGCCGAAGCTACCGAAGGCAAGTGTATGGTGATCGTGGGCGCGGCCATCAACCACTGGTTCCACGGCAACCTGATGTACCGCGCGTCCATCATGGCGCAGATGCTCACCGGATGCAACGGAAAGAACGGTGGTGGCATGAACCACTACGTGGGTCAAGAGAAACTCGCACCCGTGGATTCCTGGGGTACCATCATGGCGGCCAAGGATTGGGTCGGTGCCAACCGGCTCCAGCAGGGTCCCATCTGGCACTACATCAATTCGAGCCAATGGCGTTATGACGGCTGTCAGGCCGATTACAACAGCATCCCCGATGATGCCAACCCGCTGGCGCGGATGCACTCGGCGGACTGGATCGTGAAATCCGTGCGCAACGGATGGATGCCCTACTACCCGCAATACAACAAGAGCAACTTGGAGATCGCCAAGGAGGCGAAGGCCGCCGGTGCGAACACGGACAAAGAGATCGCGGACCATGTGGTGTCCCGTCTGAAGTCCGGTGACCTGCTGCATTCCGTGGTGGACCCTGATGATCCAGTGAACTTCCCGCGCAATTGGTTCATCTGGCGCGGCAACGCCCTGATGTCAAGCGCCAAGGGCCATGAGTACATGCTGAACCACTACTTGGGCACGCACCACAACGACATCGCCGATGAGGTTGCTGGCCCTATGGTAAAGGACATCGTCTATCGCGACAAATCGCCATCGGGCAAGATGGATCTGGTGGTAGACATCAACTTCCGGATGGACACCTCCGCGCTGTATTCGGACATCGTGCTGTCCACCGCTTCCTGGTATGAGAAGGCGGACATCAACAGCACGGACATGCACTCCTTCATCCATCCGCTCTCCGAGGCAGTGCCACCAGTATGGGAGGCGAAGACCGATTGGCAGATCTTCCAGATCATCGCGCAGAAGGTCAGCGAAATGGCTAAGCACCACCTTCCAACACCAGTTACGGATATCGTGAACGTACCACTGCAACACGACAGTGCCGACGAGATCACGCAGACCCATATCCAGGACTGGAGCAAGGGCGAATGCGAACCGATCCCCGGCAAGACGATGCACAAGATCGTGACGGTGGAGCGCGACTACACCAAGATCTATGACAAGTACATCTCGCTCGGCGGGAATATGAAGACCAAGTCGTTGGGCGCGCACGGTAACTCGTACATGGCCGATGACGTGTATGCGGAGATGAAGGAGGACAAGCGGCACGTGCAGCGGATCGACGGCCATGACCTACCTTCCTTGAAGGAGGATGTGGAAGCGGTGAACGCTGTATTGAGGCTCTCCACGCTCACCAACGGAATGCTGAACGACCGCGCTTACAAGAACATGGAGGTTAAGGCCGGCATGGTGTTGGCCGATCTCGGTGAAGGCAGTAAGGACGTGCGGATCGATTACAAGGACCTGCAGGCCCAGCCCCGGCGATACAATACCTCACCATTGTGGTCCGGCCTCATGAATGATGGTCGTGCCTATGCAGCCTACACCTATAACGTGGATCGATTGATGCCTTGGCGCACGATGACCGGGCGGCAGCACACCTACCTCGACCATGACGGCTACATCATGTTCGGTGAGCACTTCACCACATACAAGCCTTCACCGACACCTCAGGTGTATGGCGACTTACGCAAAACGGTGAATGACGGCAAGGCCAGGATGCTCAATTGTCTCACCCCGCACGGAAAGTGGCACATCCACTCCACCTACGGGGATACACTGCGGATGCTCACCCTCTCGCGCGGTATGGAACCCTGCTGGATCAATGAGAAGGATGCGGAGGAACTGGGCATCAAGGACAACGACTGGGTGGAGGTGTACAATGACCACGGGGTGTACTGCACGAGGTCCTGCGTTAGTTCGCGGATCCCGCGTGGGGTCTGCATCGTGTACCACTCACCTGAACGCACCTATTCCGTACCGAAATCGCAGGTACGCGGTGGGCGCAGAGCCGGTGGACACAATAGTTTCACACGCGTACATCTTAAGCCAAACCTGCTGATGGGAGGCTATGGCCAGTTCTCCTACCACTTCAATTACTGGGGTCCTGTGGGCGCCAACCGTGACACCCACGTGCTGGTGCGCAAAATGGATAAGGTCGAATTCTGAACAACGATAATAGCCAAGACCATGAACGTTAGATCACAGATCACAATGGTGTTCCACCTCGATAAGTGTATCGGGTGCCATACCTGTTCGATCGCCTGCAAGAACATCTGGACCGATCGTCGAGGTGCGGAATACATGTGGTGGAACAACGTGGAGACCAAGCCCGGCACCGGTTACCCCACTAAATGGGAGGATCAGGACGTCTACAAGGGCGGCTGGGTGAAGGACGGCAACTCCGTATCACTGCGCGGGGCAGGGAAGTGGAAGGGGCTGAAGAACATCTTCCACAACCCGAACATGCCCGTGCTGGAGGATTACTACGAGCCATGGACCTACAAGTATTCCGACCTGTTCACCGCACCGGAGGGGGATGACCAGCCTACGGCGCGCCCCGTGTCCTTGGTGACTGGCGAGCACATCGACGTAAAGTCCGGTCCGAACTGGGACGATGACCTTGGCGGGTCGCAGGACTACGCTCGCAAGGATGTGAACTTCAAGGACCTTTCTCCGGTGGAGCAGGAGAGCATGTTCCAGTTGGAACGGATGATGATGTTCTATCTGCCACGCATCTGCAACCATTGTCTTAACCCGGCCTGTGTGGGTTCCTGCCCATCGGGTGCCCTGTACAAGCGCGGCGAAGATGGCATCGTTTTGATCAATCAGGAACGGTGCCGTGCATGGCGTATGTGCGTTACAGCCTGCCCTTACAAGAAGAGCTACTACAATTGGAACACCGGGAAATCCGAGAAGTGCATCCTCTGCTATCCACGCCTTGAATCGGGACAGGCACCCGCCTGCATGCATTCCTGTGTAGGACGCATCCGATACTTGGGTGTGATGCTATATGATGCGGACCAGATCGAAGCCGTGGCCTCATGTCCGGAGAACGAACTTGTGGACCGCCAGATGGCGATCTACCTGGACCCGAACGACCCACTAGTGATCGCCGCAGCAAAAGCCAATGGTATCGCGGATTCCACGATCCGCTCGGCACAACAGTCACCGGTGTATAAGTTCGTGAAGGAGTGGGGTATCGCATTGCCTTTACACCCTGAGTATCGCACGTTACCGAATTTATTCTACGTGCCGCCGATGCTTCCGGCCATGGCAAGTGTGGATAGCGATGGCGTATATGATTCCACCACTAAGTCCTTATGGGGTGGGGTGGAAACCTCACGCCTGCCCATGAAATACCTCGCCAGCCTGTTCACCGCAGGTGATGAGGAGAAGGTGCGGAACGTATTGCGCAAATTGCTTGCTGTGAAGATCCATCGCCGTGATGCCACCGTAGGCGACCTCCCCAAAGAGGAGGTCGAGGAGGCAATGCAGATCGGCCATACCGATCCGGCCCAAGCGGATGCGATCTTCCGGCTGACCTCACTGGCCACCTTCAACGAGCGTTTCGTGATCCCGCCCGCACACCGCGAAGAGAGCATTGAAATGATCGAGGCCACCGCAGATGTGAAAGGCGAGACCGGATTCGGATTCAAAATGAAGCCCGCACGCGGCCTGTGACCATGCAAGCCGAACGCTACACCCTGATGGCCGACCTTTTCCGGTATCCCACTTCTGGGTTGCCCGGTGCTGTGCGGGCATGCCGTGAAATGTTGAAGGCCACCTGTCCGGATGCTGTGCCGGATATCGAGCGGTTCGCGGCCTGGGTGGACGAGACCTCGCTATATGACCAGGAGGAGATCTTTACACGGACCTTCCACGTGCAGGCCATCTGCTTCCCCGATCTCGGGTATGTGATCTTTGGGGAGGATTACAAACGCGGCGAGTTCCTCGTGAACATGAAGCGCGAGCAGACCGAAGCAAAAAACGATTGCGAAGGCGAACTGCCGGACAACCTGGTCAACGTGCTGACCCTGTTGCCCTTGATGAAGGACCACGCCGTTCGCGACGAGCTCTGCGTTCGCATCGTGATGCCCGCGCTCCGCATCATGCTCAAGGAATTCGAGACGGCTCGCATGGCGCTGCGGGAGAAAATGCTCTTGCGCAAACACAACGCCATCGTCCTGCAAGGACGTATGGACGGTAACGTGTACCGCAACGCACTGGATGCTTTACTCATCCTCCTTCAGAGTGAACATATCGAAGTAGAGAACCACGTGGACGAACTCCCAGCCTCACAAGCATTCATTCACGGTGTCGCCACTTGCGGCACCTGCAGTACCCCACATCCTAAGACCTTAAAAACGACCTGACCATGTTGACGCTCACTTCCGTATTAGACGGCAAGCTCCTGCCGATCGTACTTATTGTTGGAGCTCTGGTCCTGTACTATGTGATCACGACCATCTTCAAGGCACAGCGTGCGATCCAGGAACTCGGGATCGCACCGCGCACCAGCAAGCCGAATTATGCTATGGTATTCCTCATCATGTTCGGGGTGGCGGTCGCCGTGTCCTACGGATTGAAGCTCGGTTGGGATGCCGGTGGTGCGGTCATCAACACGCTGACACTTGTCGCCTTCCCGTACATCGCGTTGGTCGTATTCCTGATCGGATCGATCTACCGGTATATGAATCGGGGGTTCCAGGTCTCCTCGCTCTCCTCGGAATTCCTGGAGCGCAAAAAACTTTTTTGGGGCAGCCAGCCATTCCACTACGGATTGATGTGGCTCTTCTTCGGCCACCTGATCGCTTTCCTCTTTCCTGCGAGCGTCCTTGCATGGAACGGTGAACCTGTGCGGTTGTTGATCTTGGAAATGAGCGCCTTCGCATTCGGACTTGCCACCTTACTAGGACTAGTGCTCTTGATCCGTCGCCGCCTCGGTAGCCGTAAGGTCATGATGGTGACCAACCGCATGGACATGCTGGTATATGTGGTCCTTCTAGTCCAGATCTTGAGCGGACTGATCGTCGCCGTTGCTAATAACTGGGGTTCTTCCTGGTTCGCTTCGTCGATCACTCCCTTCCTGCGTAGCCTCTTTGCCTTCAATCCTGATGTGGCTGCGGTCAGTGCCTTGCCATGGACGGTGAAAATGCACATCTTCTCAGCCTTCTTCATCGTGGCGATCATTCCCTTCACCCGTTTCATCCACTTCCTCGTAGCACCGATCGATTATATCTGGCGCGGGTATCAAGTGGTGATCTGGAATTGGAGCCGGAAAGCCATCCGAACTTCAGGGAGCTACTTCCCCGGCAAGAAAGGAATTAACCACTGAGTGTTTCTGAGTCCTTGCTTCTAGGCTTTGCCGATCGATCCGGCCGAAGCAGAGTGAGGATTTCTGTGAGGAACATGACGGTGAGCAGGTATTAACTCCTCATGAGATACGATCTTGGCCCCGGATCGGGAAAAGAGCGCCGTGCAACAAAATGTGCCTTGGTGATCACGTTAATGACTCCCGGCGCTATGAACCAATTCATCCAATGACTGAACAACACACTTCCTGGGCCGAGCCCTATAAGATAAAAATGGTGGAACCGCTCTTTATGACCACTCGCGAACAACGCGAGGTGGCCTTGAAGGAAGCAGGATTCAATACCTTTCTACTGAAGAGCGAACACGTGTACATCGACCTTCTCACCGATAGCGGAACCAGCGCCATGAGCGATCGCCAGTGGGCGGGCATGATGCTGGGTGATGAAGCCTACGCAGGCAGTCGCAACTTCTACAACCTTGAAGCGGCCATTCAGCGCTACTACGGTTACAAACATATTATCCCAACGCACCAAGGCCGAGGCGCGGAGAATTTGATCTCGCGCATCTTGATCAAGCCGGGCGATATCCTGCCGGGCAACATGTACTTCACTACTACCAAGCTCCATCAGGAAATGGCCGGCGGCACCTTCGCCGACATCATCGTGGACGAAGCGCATGATGCCAACAGCACCTTCCCGTTCAAAGGGAATGTTGATCTGAAGAAACTGCAAGCCTTGATCGATGAACACGGTGCGGAGAAGATCCCGTATGTCAGTATTGCCACTACGGTTAACATGGCAGGCGGCCAGCCGATCTCACTCGCGAATATGAAAGCGTTGCGAGAGCTCACCAACAAATACAAGATCCGTATCATCCACGATATGACACGAGTTGCGGAGAACGCATACATGATCAAGCTGTTGGAGGAAGGGCAAGGGCATCGATCGACTGCGGAGATCGTGTTGGAATTGTGCTCGCTCACCGATGGCGCTACCATGAGCGCGAAGAAGGATGCGCTAGTGAACATCGGCGGATTTTTAGCAACCAACGAGTGGGATGTTTACGAAGAAGCACGCAACCAAGTGGTTATCTTCGAAGGGTTGCATACGTACGGTGGATTGGCAGGTCGCGATATGGAAGCCATGGCGATCGGCATTTCCGAATCAGTGGATGAGGACCATATCCGCGCACGCGTTGGACAGGTGTTCTACCTCGGGAAAAAGTTGCAAGCAGCAGGCATTCCCATGGTAAAGCCGATCGGTACGCACGGTGTTTTCTTGGATGCGAAAGCGTTCTTACCACATGTGCCGCAACTCGCTTTCCCGGCTCAAACACTCGCTGCGGAATTGTACCTCGATGCCGGTGTTCGCACCATGGAACGCGGTATCGTTAGTGCAGGTCGCGACAAGGAAACCGGTGACCACTGCTACCCCGAACTCGAGCTCGTTCGTCTAACAATTCCACGTCGCGTATACACGCAAGCGCATATGGATGTGATCGCTGAGAGCGTGCAGCGCGTGTACGAGCGCCGTGCTACCATCAAGGGCCTGCGTATGACCTACGAACCGAAGTATTTGCGTTTCTTCCAAGCGCGCTTCGAATCACTTTGAGCAAATACTTTTCAGGGCATATCGACCAACTTTGAATTCCATTTTCTGATCAGTTACCCGGAGAGCGCGAAGTGATCATCCGGTGCTGATCGTCTGATTTTCTGATCAAGACCCCCTATGCAACACAAAACCGTAATTGAACCCTTCAAGATCAAGAGCGTTGAGCCGATCAGCGTAAGCACTGAAATGGAGCGCAAGCAATACTTGAAGGATGCGCACTACAATCCCTTCTTATTGCGCTCGGATAATGTGATCATCGACTTCATGACCGACAGCGGTACCAGCGCCATGAGCGCCAAGCAATGGGCCGGTATGATGGAAGGTGATGAAGCCTATGCGGGTTCGCGTAGTTGGGAGCGCATGGAACGTGAAGTGCGTGATCTCACAAACATGCGCTACATCCTGCCCACGCACCAAGGCCGTGCTGCGGAGCGCATCATTTACGGGCACTTGGGCGGTGCGGGCAAGGTGTTCATCAGCAATACACACTTTGATACGACCCGTGCGAACATCGAATTCAGTGGTGCAACAGCGATCGATATCCCGATCAAAGAAGGCAAGGACACCTCACTACAACATCCGTTCAAAGGCAACATGGATGTAGCCGCGTTGGACCAGTTACTGAAAGAGCACAAAGGTCATATGGGCGCTGTGATACTCACCGTGACCAACAACAGCGGCGGCGGACAACCGGTGAGCATGGCCAATGCGGAAGGAGTTGCTTCGATCTGCAAGCGGCACGGCGTATTGTTCCTATTGGATTGTTGCCGGATCGCGGAGAATAGTTGGTTCATCAAGCATCGCGAGGATGGCATGGAACATTCAAGCTATCGCGAGATCGCACAACGCATGTTCGCACTGGCGGATGGTGCGGTGATGAGCGCGAAGAAGGATGCCCTAGTGAACATGGGCGGATTTCTTGCATTGAAAGATGAAGCCCTCGCGGAAGCATGCGTCAATCTATTGATCATCACCGAAGGGTTCGCGACATACGGCGGTCTCTCAGGTCGTGATATGGAAGCGTTGGCGATCGGCCTACAGGAGATCTTCGATCCGCACTACTTGGATTATCGCATCAAGAGCACGTTGTTCCTCGGAACGAAAATGGACGAACTCGGCGTGCCGTTAATGCTGCCGATCGGTGGCCACGCTGTGTATGTGGATGCCAAGAAGTTGTACCCACATATTCCGCCACATGAATATCCAGGCCAAGCATTAGTATGCGAACTTTACGAGTTGGCGGGAATCCGTACTGTTGAGATCGGCTCGGTAATGTTCGGCACCTACAACGCCGACGGAACATTGAACCCTGCACCTATGGAGCTGGTGCGCTTGGCCATACCGCGCCGTGTCTATACGCAAAGCCATATCGAATACGTCATCGAAACATTCGCCGAGATCATGAAGCGTCGTGAGAATGTGCGCGGAGTGAAGATCACGAAGGAACCGCATTTTCTACGGCACTTCACCGCGCATTTCGAACCGCTCTAATGATTATCAGTAGTTCGGGACAACATGTGCGCGTAACCAAGCGCTTCACCTTCGAAATGGCCCATGCGCTGCGTTGCCACGATGGAATGTGTGCACAGATACACGGTCATTCCTACGTGTTGGATGTAACACTGATCGGCACGCCTAGCAACGTTCCCGGCTATCCGAAGGACGGCATGGTCATGGATTTCGCAGAGTTGAAGAAGTTGGTTCATACCGCAGTGATCGCGCATTACGACCATGCGTTGGTGTTGCATGATAAGGATCGAAATTCCGTTGCCGAAGGCCACGAATTATTTGCACGTGTACGTTTCACACCATGGCAACCCACGTGTGAGAACGTGCTGTTGGATATCGTGGAGCGATTGCAGAAGGTGACACCGGTAGCAGCGCGATTGCACCGGGTCCGCTTACAAGAAACCGCTACGAGTTGGGCGGAGTGGGGTGCTTGGTGAGCATTACCGCTCTTGCTCTAACTCACCCGGCGAGCAGCGCCAAAAGCTCCTTCTTCTTCAAGATCCGCACCTGTTTGCCCACGAGTTCGATCATTCCCGAATCTTGCAATTCCGCCAAAGAGCGGATCACCGATTCGTACGTGGTATCCGCTACCTGTGCGATCTGTTTCCGCGAAATGGTCAACGCCAGTCGCTTTTTATCGGTGACATCGAAACCGAATGCATCCATGTTCATCCGCAGCGCTTTTACTACACGCTGGGTCACGGTCATATTCAGGATATCGCGCGCTTGTTGATCCAACAACCGCAATTCATCAACGAAGAAGAGCAGGAAGTGGTAGCAGAACAGATTGTTGGCTTTGAGCACACTGATGAACAAGGACATCGGGATGATATTGACCTCGGTCTCCGAGAGCGCGATCACGTTCGCTGCGTAGATCAGGTTCGAGCCGATCCCGCGGTGTCCTAGTACTTCACCATCGCCTGCCAAGCGCACGATGCGGTCCCGGCCTTTTACGTAGCTCGCCACCACCTTTACCCGACCGTGCTCGATCATGAACATCTTGTCAGCCACCTCGCCCTGTTTGAAGATCGCTTCTCCTTTGCGGAAGGTCTGCCGAGTATTACGGGAGCGCATCAACTCCCGCCACTCCGGCGTACAGTACTGTTCGATCAGCTCGTTAAGACGAAAGGAATGGTTGGTGGTGGCAGGACTCATCAAAGTCGTTATAGGGTCCGCGAAGATATCAGGTTGGCCATGGACAGAGTGCCCCTCTTGCATTCAATGGAACGGACTGGCCAGATCGGTATCGCTCACGAAGTCGTCATCCGTTAGCGTGTGTAAGAAACTGACCAGATCGGCTTTTTGCACATTGGTCAATTGAAGCACGGTCAATTGTCCCGGTTTCGTCATTAGGGGGTCCAGACTTGGTGATGGGTGAACACCGGAGTTGTAGTGCTCCACTACTTCCTCCAAGGTCGCGAAGCGTCCGTCGTGCATGTACGGTCCTGTTAGCGCGATGTTCCGAAGGGTGGGTGCCTTGAATGCTCCTAGGTCAGCGGGGTCGCCGGTTATGAGGAACCGACCTTGGTCCGCATCAATGAATTCATCTTCCAGACCGATATTGTGGAAGTTATTGTCCGACATCAATGGGATACCATGACAGTGGAAGCAATCACCGGTCTCGGAGAGAAAGATCGACATGCCGTTCAGCTCTTCCGAAGTAAGTGTTTCCGTGTACGACAAGTATCTATCGAACTTACTGTTGCTTGAAACCATGCGCCGGAACCATTGGGCCAATGCCTTCGCCACCAATTCCTGGGTAATGATCTCTTGGCCATAAGCGGCAAGAAAACGCGCTCGATAGTCGGGGCTGGACTGTAGCACGTTCACATCCACTTCAAAGAATTCCTCCACTTCGAAACGCATGACGTCCTCCAAGGTGCCGCTCACTTTTCCGGTCCAAAGAAAGTTGCGGCTCCATGCCAGGTTCACGTGCGGCAATACAGCAACGCCGGGGGTCGGAACGCTGAAGGAGTTGGATTGGAAATGACAACTTGAGCATGACCGACCCGCAAATGGACCGTTCGTTGAGAGTAATGTGTCGTAGTACAAGTACCTTCCCAGTTGGATACCCTCGACGGTGAGCGGGTTATCCGCAGGTACTTCCAATAGCGGGAAGTAGTGCGGTGCATGTAGATCGAATGGAGTAGTCCTGATCCCTGACCCAAGCTCCTCGATCGAATCACGCTTGCAAGCAAAAACCGCGATGGATAGGAGTATGCACAACAGGATCTTGCTGCGCATCAGGGTATGTATTCAAGGGTGAATGCATCCGCTGCGTTCTCCTTGAGCTGGGTCATCAGCATCATGCTTCCCATGGAGTAGTTGCCGTTCAGAAGGTCGTAATCATGCGGGGTACGGAACAGTTCATTCAAGTTGAAGCGCAAGGACATGGTACCGTAACCACCATCCAGATCAAAGGGCTGGGTCGTGCTGGAAACCGGCAAATTCGCGTTGTTCCCGATGTGCATAGCGAACCCGACGGGTGTTGCACCATCGATAAAATGGCCTTCGAATTTGATGAAATGGTATCCACCACCCATTGGGTCCGGCCAAGCCATGTTGATGTTGTCCAAGGTATTCGGAAGTCCTCCGGTTACATTCAGATCAGGTGTAAGACCAAGTAAGAGTTCAGCTCCGGAGTATGTGCCTGCGGACATTGCTCCTAAAGCGAATTCTGTAGGCAATGCATCCGATACATGGAATGGTCCCGGTAGGGTGTCATTCGGAGTGGAGTTGGCACCATATAGAACGATCCTGCTGATGTAATACTCCGCATGTGTCACACTGTAAGCTAAGCTATTAGGTGTGATATACATCATTGTATCAAAGCGAAGATCGATACCGTCGATGTGTGGCTCGATCCGCAACGTTACGGAAGCGGTCGGAGTAGCCGGGGCAGGTGCAGGGTCGACCGTTTCGTCCTTTTTGCAGGCTATTAATAGGGTTGATAGGAGGAGTGTTCCGCCGATCAAAGATCGTGTGAAGGTCAAGTATGGAACGGTTGGGTGTGTCATAAGGCGTCAGTGGGTTCTGCAAATATTCACGATCAAATGTAACAAAAAGATGATATGTATCATATAAGAGAAGCGCTGATCCTTTACATTTGGGACCTAGGCACCATCGATGGATGGCCTGACATATCGATCCACACATCAACTGATCAACTTATGAAGACACGCTTTACGATCCCTTTCTTGCTAATTATGCTGGTGTTACCAATGCGATCGGTGGTTGCACAGTGTACTACGAGCAATGCAACGTCCTGTCAGTGCCCTGACGGTACATCCGACTGC
Organism: Flavobacteriales bacterium; assembly: GCA_016704485.1. Lineage (NCBI taxonomy): Bacteria > Pseudomonadati > Bacteroidota > Flavobacteriia > Flavobacteriales > Flavobacteriales bacterium. The sequence goes on from JADJAA010000001.1 coordinate 2,416,258, forward strand.
GACCTTTTGCCGGACATGACTCTTTCCTGGTACGGCATACTGAATTACTTGAATGGCCCCAATGAAGAAAATGGAAGGGTCTATTTGACCGGCTCCACACCGAACATCGGGCATGGTCCGCTGGAAGTACGTGGTGTGGATCTGAATGGCTATCGTCGCTTCACTTGCGGTGTCGATACGTTCACCGTTTACGATCCAAATGCACAGCAACAATTCATCTGCCCCAACGGTGGCATGGCCAAGCAACTCACCACCCAACGCATCTTTCATAAGAACGGATCGACCATGACCTCTTCTGAGCGGGTAATGCCGCAGGGTATGACCTACCATCCAACGCATGGTCACACGCACTTCGATCAATGGGGCATCTACAGTTTGCGCATGCAGGAACAAGGCGTCAGTGATCCACGCCAATGGCCGATCATCAACGAAGGCTACAAATTGGGATTCTGCCTGATGGATTACAACAGCTGCTCCGATGGAGCCGTAACAAACCATTGCAAGGATGACAACACCGTCTACAATGCGGGGAATAACATGACCGCGCCGGCTTTCCCGAACTATGGATTGGGTGGCGGGAACTACGGTTGTGGTATGGTCAAACAAGGCATTTCATCAGGCTATACCGATATTTATAGCGAGTACTTGGATGGTATGTGGATCGACATTCCTTCCAATACCTGCAACGGTGATTACTGGATCGTCTATGAGGTGGATCCACTCGATGTGGTCCGCGAAGAGAACGAAGGGAACAACTGGACCGCAGTACCGATCACATTGACGCAGCAGGGTACAAGTGATCCGGCAATAGCGCGTATCACTTCGGATGAACAGGCTTTCCGTTGTCCCGATCAGCCGGTGCGCTTGAATGCGAATGCTGGTTCGTCCTATCTCTGGTCCACCGGCGAAACCACCAGTTCCATCATGGCCGGCCCGGGAACCTACACTGTACAGGTGACAAGCTATTGCGGCTCTGCTACATCGGCACCCTTTACCGTGACAGAACTAACGCGACCAGATGCTCCGATTGCTTTTGGTACCACTATATGTGAGGGAGCCAGCGCCGAAGTGAGCGTGAGTGCGGCTGACCCAGTGTGGTACGATGCGGTTGGTAATGTGGTAGGTACCAATGCCCAATTCTTTACGCCACAACTGTACACGGATGCCACGTATTACGTAACGGACCGCAGCACGGAGGAGGGTACTATACTTTATGGTGGAAAGCCGAATGATTCCGGTGGCGGCGTATATCATGCAGGAGATCAGTACCTCTTATTCGATGCACTTGCGGCTTTCAAACTGCGTTCGGTCCAGGTCTATGCGGATAGCGCAGCCATACGGACCATTGAATTGGTGGATGCGACCGGTGTGATGCGTGCTACGCGTTCGGTCTTCGTTCCAGCAGGTCCATCCAGAGTGTCGCTTGATTTCGATATTATTCCGGGACTCAACTATCGCCTGATGGTTACTGGAACTACCGGTCTATGGAGGAACTTCGGTGATGTTTCCTATCCATACCAAATTGGAAGTGTCGCCACCATTACGACCTCAACTTCGGGTCTGAATTATTACTACTACTTATGATTGGGAAGTAGAGGTCGGCGGTGGGTCTTGCGAAAGCGACCCAACTCCGGTCGTGGTGGATGTGGAGATCTGCACAGGGGTCACTGAGAACTTGTCCCTTCGTGGGATCGAGGTCTACCCGAACCCGAATCAAGGGCAATTCACGGTATCTCTTTATCTCTTAGCGGATACACGCGTGCAACTCACCTTGTTCGATGCGCTAGGTAAACAGGTATACACTGAGAATGCGATGGCCACCAATGGTAATTGGAGACATGCGATGGAGCTTGAAGGGCTTGCCAAAGGTCTGTACACGTTGAACATCGATCTTGAAGGGCGACGATTCGCGCGTAGGTTGGTGGTTCAGTGAACGGTATTTATGTTTGATGAGTGATGGAGGTGAAGAAGTACAGATCGTTCGAGAAGTGGCGCATTGCCACGCTGATCGGTGTGCATGTTCTTTTCATCGCCCACTTTGTCCACTGGAAGATCAGGGGGCGCACGCTCGCGCCACTTGAGTTCAACGAGGTGATGTACACCATTCACCAAGGTATTGTCACCGCCGGTTTCATTCTGATGGCGCTGGTGATGGTGGCCACCTTGATCTTCGGTCGCTTCTTCTGTTCGTGGGGATGTCATATCCTCGCGCTACAGGACAGTTGCGGTTGGCTCATGGATAAGTTGCGCATTCGTCGGCAGCCGATCCGTTCACGTACGCTGATGTGGATCCCGATGGTCGTCATGTTCTACCTCTTCATATGGCCGCAGATCCTCGGTCTGTTCCATGGCATTGAAGGTCCACAGCTCGAAGTGGTACAGGCCGGAAGTTCGCGATGGTCCTCATTCAGCACGGATAATTTCTGGCGTAATCTGCCTCCGCCTGGTGTTGCGATCTTCACTTTCTTCATCTGCGGATTTGCTATCGTGTACTTGCTTGGTAGCCGCGGTTTCTGTTTCCAAGCTTGCCCGTACGGTGCACTGTTCAGTATAGCTGATCAACTCGCGCCAGGCCGCATTGTACTCGCTAAGGATTGCAACCAGTGCGGTCTATGCACCAAGGCTTGTTCATCGGATATCCTCGTTCATAAAGAACTCGCCATGTACGGCATGGTCACAAACCCACGCTGTTTGAAGGATCTCGATTGCATCGCAGCATGCCCTGAGGAAGCGGTACAATACGGATTCCGTAAACCGCCGCTTTTTCGAAAGGGCCACCCGATGGGAAGTTACTCCGGACGCTACAGCTTCTCATTGAAGGAGGATCTTCTCATGTTGGTGCTCTTCGTTTTCTCGGTCTTCATCTTCCGTGGTCTGTATGATGCGGTGCCCTTCCTGCTTGCTGTGGGCCTCGCGGTCTGCACGGCCTATTTGTCGGTCTTGAGTTGGCGCTTCGTTCGCTCCAAGAGCATGCAGTTACGCGGGATCATGCTGAAGGATATTGGGCATGTTCGCACAGGCGGAATGGTCTTCAGCGTTTCGATGGTGGTCTTGTTCATTTTGATACTTCACAGCGGCATCGTGCAGTGGCACGTGGAAAGGCAAAGCCGTGTTCACGGAACTAGCGGCCATTAATGGGGCGAATGCTGCACCTGAACATGTGCAGGAAGGGATCGCTCATTACGAAAGCGCTTTAGCGATCGGGCTCATCGCACCCATCGATCGGCGGAAGGAACTTGCTAACTTGTACCTCATTGCGGGTGATCATACGCGGTCCGTTGAACTGTTGAACGGCATCATCGCAGATGATCCTGCACATGTGGAGGCACGCTATCGCTTGGGTGAATTAGCGAACGCAGCGGGTGATCGGAAGACCGCACTTGTACAGTGGGAACGAACGCTCGATCTAGGCGTAGTTCGACCGCACAGCAGGGATGAGGAATTGCTCGGACTGGCCGCGTTGGCCGTAGCCGATGATCATGCCGGAAAAGGAGATCAAGCGAAAGCGGAACAGTTGTACGAGGAAGCAGCCGCACGTCTCCCGAACGACCCGCGACCGCTCTTGGCATGGTCCGGAATGTTGGCGCGTTCCGGTGGTGATAAGAAGGCCATTGAGCTGCTTCAACAAGCCTTGCTACGTGGTGCCGATGAAGTTCTGGTGCGCAATAATCTTGGTAGTCTCATGCTGCGCGATGGAAGCTGGATCGAAGCAAGGGAGCAATACCAGCGATTGGTGGAATTGCATCCGTCCGATGCACAGGTACGCTATACGTTGGGTGTGGCCCAAGCGCGCACCGGTGATCCATTGGCCGCACAGGAAAGCCTGGTCCAAGCCCTTCGCTTGGACCCAACACACGCACGTGCCAAACAGGCTCTGGACCTTCTGGTGGAGCAACGAACAAAAACCGGATCTGGATCATGACCCTCAAGTTGACACTACTACTCCTGTTGTTCCCGATCCTGGCATTTCAGCTACGGACAGCGGAAGGCGACCCGTGGAAAGCGCCGCCCGAGGCCGATGCGTTGGTAGATCCCTTGGCCCACGATCCGAAAGCGGCGCAGAAAGGGCAAAAGATCTTTACCTCATTGTGCTGGACATGCCATGGTATGATCGGTAAAGGCGATGGTCCGAACGCGGAAGCACTCAAAGTACATCCGGCTGATCTTGGCTCGCCATCTGTGCAAGCACAGACCAACGGCGCCATCTATTGGAAGATCACGCACGGTCGTGGTGAGATGGCCTCGTATGAACAAGTGATCTCTCGGGAACAGCGCTGGGCCGTGGTCCATTACCTGCGCACACTCAAACATCCTGTTGAATGAAACGAACATTCATCGCATTGCAACGCGCACTTCTGTGTCTGCTGTTTGCAGCAATTGGCGCTTCGTTATTCGCGCAAGAAGCAAGAGAATTGGTCACGAATACGTTCTCGTGGACACAAGTGATCAATGCGCAGACCGTGGAGGTCGTACCGCGCAAACGTTCATTCGGTTTCATGATCCAACACCGTTTCGGGGCAGTGCCACCGGATGAGCAATGGGTCACTTCATTCCTTGGTCTCGATCTGCCTGCCAATATCCGATTCGGATTCCAGTACGCGCTCACAGACCGGTTGCAGTTGGAGATCGGTCGTGGCAAGTATGGCAAGACCTACGATCTATCGGCCAAGACCAGGATACTTCGCCAAACGGTGGATAAAGGCATGCCCATTTCACTTACAGGTTATTTCAATGTGGCCGCTATGACCGATAAATTTCCGGCTGTTGGCGACAATAGATTCTTTGGAGACCGGGTTACTCCGTTCGTCTATAGAACGAAGCATCGCTTCTCGTACAACACGGAACTGATCGTTGCGCGGCGTTTCAGCAATGTCTTTTCCGCTCAACTGGCCGTTGCTGCGGTATACCGGAACTTGGTGCCCGAGGGCCAGAGCAACCTCACCATGGCCTTTCCAATAAGTGGTCGCATCAAGGTCACCACCAAGGGTTCCATTCTGTTCGAATACACTCCAGTATTGGTGGGACAGCAGGTGGATCAGTTGAACCCTGTGGCCTTGGCGTATGAGGTTGCTACACTTGGACACGTATTCCAGATCATAGTGGCCAGTAGCCCTCAGATCCTTGAACAGGACCTATTCACTACACCAGTAACGCCATATGACGAAGGCTATGTTCTGCTCGGCTTCAACATAGCGCGTACCCTCTACGTAAAACCTAAGAAACCGCGCTCATGAAATTGCGGAACGCATTGCATTGGCTAGTGTTAGCAGCATTGGTATTCACCGTTGGCTGTGCCAAGGACGAAGGGCCTGTCTTTGTTCCGGGACCACCGCCTGTTGTCGGCGAGCCTATCGATACCGCCTACTTCAATACGGAAGTGCTTCCCATATTCACTGAGCACTGTTGGAACTGCCACCCCACCATGGCCGAACTGGATCTGGGTGTCACAGAGGCTTACAATAATCTGGTGAATGTGCCCAGCGTTAATCACGCGCCAGCGATCCGTGTTGTTCCGGGAGATCCCGCAGCATCGGTAATGTGGCACAAGGTCTCCGGCTCACCTACATACGGATTGAACATGCCTCCCAATGGAACCACATTGAGTGCAGAGGAGCTACAACTTATCTACGATTGGATCGAACAGGGAGCGATGAATAACTGATCGATCCAGTGATCATCTACACCTTCTCTATCACACGCTGCAGAGCATCCCGTACTTCGGTAGCAACTGGCTTTACTGCTGGGTTGTCCACGGCACCCATGGCAGCTGCCGGATCGATCGCGGCAATTTCGTGCTTACCGTTCGGTAATTGGCGGATGGTGACGTTACACGGCAACATGGTGCTGATCAACGGTTCCAAGGTGATCACGATCGGCGTAGCCCGGATTGCAAGCACCGAGGATCAGATGCGGTAGATGGTCCTTGTTCAATTTTGCTTTCAACGTGGCTTGTAGATCGATCTCAGTGAGCACGCCGAACCCTTCGCTCTTCAAGGCTTCTATGGTGCGCTCCTTCAGGGAGGCCATGTCGGTGTTGTCTATCGTGCGGGTTATGGCGTATTTCATGATAAAGTAAAGCGTTGAGTGATCATGCAAAGTTCCGAGTAACGATCAACATGGATCGTGATGTGTATCACGATCGATCACTCATGCACTACCATCGTGCGCGCTACCTGTTCTTCGTTGCGAAGCGTCAGGGAGTAGATCCCTTCTGGAAGCCCGCCGAGATCAATGGATCCGTTCTGCCCATAATTCCCGAAGCCAGTGTGTACGATACGCCCGAGGTTATCTCGGAGCTCTACAGTTCTCACAGGAAATGATGACCGGAAGTTCAACGTATTAGTTACCGGGTTCGGGAATGCAAGGATCGACAGGCCATCTTGCAATGCATCAACACTTAATGTTGGGTCCACCACGATGAACTGTTGCATCATCATGTTGTCCTCGTGCATCAAATTATGGCAATGGTACATGTAGGGCCAGCCTTCCGTAGTGTGGTTGAATTGCATGATGGTGCGAACGCTTTGTCCAACATCGACAAGTACAACATCCTTCGCACCTGTTTGTTCCGGAGTGGGTGGTTGTCCATCAACATCCAGCACGAAGAACGACGTGCCATGTACATGCATGGGGTGCGCCATGTTGGAGAAATTCTGGAAGGTCCAGATCTCAGTGGCACCCAACGTTACGGTGTCGTTCACCACATCCACGTTGAACATTTGGCCATTGATCGTGAACATGCCCATACCTACCATGCCGTTGCCCATAAGGTTCTTGATCCGCGTTTGCGATGCCTGAGACTCAGGGATCGGAATTGCGTTGCCAAGGCTCGCAGGTATAGCTGTTATAGGGTTTGCAGTAGGTGCCGTAACTCGAATGCGTAGTACATCGAAGTCGATACCATTCAACGCACTGCTCTCCCAAAGGATGTTCATTCCACCCGGAACGGTTGATGGTAGTTCGCTACCGAAACTCTTCAGCATAAGGCTATCGCCTTCCATTCCGCTTAGGTCCAAGAGGATCTCCCAGCGTTCACCGTTGCTCATTGAAATACGATCCAGTTCTACCGGTGCATTCAACAAACCGCCGTCGCCAGCGATAAGCTTGGAAAGTACGCCCATCCTCGAAACCAAGGTGATATACACGCGCGTTGGATCCGTTCAGGAAGCGTAAACGCACTACCTGCGCAGGACATGCCGAGTAGGCATGGGGTGTGCCGTTCACAAGTACCGAATCGCCATATGGGCCTATGGAGAAATTTCCGTTCGCAAGGAATCTACGATCCTGCACCACAACCGGGAAATCATCCACGCCATAGGTGCGGGGTAGGTTTAGTGCGGCTTCCTCGGCATCTTGCACGATGATCATACCGGCGATGCCCATGGTGGCCTGTGTTCCGGTGATCATGTGCGGATGTGGATGATACCAATAGGTACCCGCCGGATTCACCACCTTGTATTTCAGGTCCCAGAATTCTCCGGTAAGTATCTCTCGCGGTGGCCCGCCATCAACAACCCCAGGCACATGCATTCCATGCCAGTGCATGTTGGTTACCTGGGGTAAATTGTTGGTTACACGGAACCACGATGAATCACCTTGGTGCATGATCAGTGTTGGCCCCAAATAGGGTCCGTTCACACCGAACGTGGTGGTGGTTACACCAGCATAGAATTGATGTTGATGTTCGCCCACATCCAAATGAAAGGTGTCCGTTTCCAGTGCAGGTGGAATAGCCATTGGTAGCATGGCTTGGCCAAAGGCAATAGCAGGAATAAGACCAGCTACACCGAAAAGGGATCTTATCATATTAGGCGGTCGTCAATACGGTCTCTAGTTCCACTGCGCGGGGGAAGAGGATGTTGTTCTCCAGGTGGATATGCAAATGTAGATCGGATTGGAAGTCCTTTAGCATCATCATGGCCGTGCTATAAGTTGCACAACCATCCGGCGGATTCATGTATCCACCGCTCAATTCTTCGATCCGGCGGAAGCGTTCTCCTTCGGCGTCGTGATCCTCCATCATCATATGCACTGGGTTGTTCACCGTGCCGAAATGAGGTTCGGGAGCTACGGTTCCTTTACGTTGCGCTTTCTCCAATTGTTTGATGAACGGGAACAGCATGAGTTCCTCCTTTTTCATATGCTGTGCCATGGCACCAGCGCATTCGTTGAATTCACGCGCAATGTCGAACAGTTCCGGGTGGCGATCACCATGCACTTTACAGAGCTTGTTCAGATATTGCTGGATCACAGGTACGCGTAGTTCGATATAGCCGTGATGTACTTTTTCAATATGGTCCGCGAGGTCAGCTAGGGCCCATGTCTTGAAATCCGAGCCCTCCTTCGTATCGCGTGAAAGAAGTTCTTGGATCTCCTTTTCCAATAGCGCCGGGTCCAGGCCTTTTTTTTCGCAAACCTCAGCTACACTGCGTCCGCCTTTGCAGCAGAAGTCAATGCCTTTTGATGTAAGAACGGCGGCTGCACGGTAGTCTTCTGCTACAATGGAACCAATGGTACGGTCAAGTGTGATCTTCATGATCGGGGATGTTTTTTGTTTATCGGATCGATATTCACCTAGTGACATCGAATCATTAGGTTGCAAAATAAAGGATGAAAATGTCCGAAATAGGTGACGATCGTCAGGATACTCTATAAAATGTGGCTGAATAGGGCAGGCGTGTAGGGTGCGGACCGCTAGTATTGGGACTAATTATTCACGGCTCAGCAAACCGCCGCAGCGGTCTATCGATGTTCGTATAAAGTTTGGTCTGAAGCTTTGGCGCCTGGCAACAAGCGATCCCCAAGAACTGGAATGGCATCAAGAAATTAAACTGAAATAGGGCGGAATATTTCGTTCCGCTCATAAGACACGTTTGCTAATACATCATAGCGACGCACTTCCAACTACCAACCAACGCAGTTCATTTGGTTTCAACTTCCCTCGGATATCCTGCTTTGATCCAGTTCATGAAGGAGATGAGTACAAGGTCTTGATGAGGCTCTCCGTTTTCATCAGTATAGGAATGATCAAGGCCTTTCAATCGTAGATATTTCACTTTTCTAGTTTCGTTCCTGAGCAATTCCGCTGCAAGCAGATCATCACTGAGAATATTGACCTTTGCATCGTTCATCCCGTGCGCAATGAATACCGGGATGTTCAGGTCCCGCAGTTCATCCAAAGGCGTTGTGTCTATCGTAAAACTGGTCTGATACTTCACCGGGTCGCCATCAACAATGGAGTCTCCTGAATTCTTATGGCTCGTAAGCCAAAGGAGCTTGTCAAATTCCTTCTGTACAAGTTCAGCGGAATCTTTTACGCCCAGTATCCTTTCAAACGTTCGCGTGGGGCCACCGCTTGAAAGAAACGCCACAGCTTTTACGTGATGATCGTTCAGCTTTTTATCGCCTAATCGATGTGCAGCTCCGGACACGATATCCGCACCGTCCGAATGCCCCATTAGATAAATATCCCCGACCCGATCTAGTGAACTAAGTGAACCGATCACACTGATCAGATCATCAACTTTATCGCCTTTCTCAATTAGGCCATACGTATCCGAACACTCCTTTTCCAATATCGCTGGGGTAAAGGTCCCGAATGATCTGATGTTCCTCTTCTCTACCCCGATCACGTTCGCGTTGTACGTGGAGTCGATCAGCGTCTGATAGAACATCATGCTTGAAACGATCCTTTGCTTTTTTTCATGATACATGAATAGAGGAATACATTTTGAACCACCGACAAGTAGGATAACAGGAATGCTCGGATCCTTCTTGATATTTATTCCATAGAGATCGAATGATGGTAATTCTCCATCCAACGTAGAGAATTTGGTAATAGCGGGATCAGTGGTTCCGGTCTCCACGATCTTCTTGAACGTTGAGCGCGTTGAACACGATACAAAAAGAGCGATCAGGAGAGCTAAGCGAGCTGGATGATTCATGTCGATACCATATTCGTCGGAGATCGCATCTACCCGTGGTCATGAACGGTCGTGAACCATCAAGCCCGGTTGCTTGATGCTTTTATTAGCAACTCGTTATCCTCTCCCTACTCCTTCACAAATCTTACTACCGCTTGCTTGTCGCCTGCATCTATCCGTAACAAATAGACTCCAGCAGGTTCATCCAAGTGTAGATACAACCGCTGACTTTCAGTGTACGTTCTCGAGCGAACAACTTTGCCTACCACATCCGTCATCGTGATGGCAACGTCACCAAAGACATCTCCCAGATCAATGGAGAGATCACCGTCCGTTGGATTCGGGTAGAACAACAACCCGCTGCCAAAGTCGTTCTCGATGATCCCCGTTACAACTACTGTAACACAGGCCGACGTATCCGTACATCCATTGGTGGTGACGATCACAGCGTAGTCTCCGCTTGCAGTAGCGTTGTAAACCTGACTTGTGGCTCCAGTGATCGGCGTAAGCGCCGGGCAATTCAACCACTGATAGGTTGCGCCAACTTCGTTCGCGGTCAGCGTAGCACCGGCTTGCGTTATGGAAACATCCACGGTGTTAATGGTCAGGTCGATCGTGATGATGGAATCGCAACTAGCCGCATTTGCTATGGTGTCCTGGTAGGTATTCGAGGTGGTCCATACATGACCACTTGGTGATGTATAGCTAGTACACGCTGTTTCGGTAATGGAAGAAGTTGTGGCGGTACAATAGACAGCTTCCAGATCATCCACCCAGAACGTGGTGGCTGTATTGGCGCTTCCTTGCGTATTACTGGCCGTGCAGATCAACAGAATATGGGTGGGAATTGCACTTCCGATAGCGCCCGAAGCATAATTGAACGGAACAGAAAACCGGGTCCAAGCTCCCGTACTTTCATTCGGAACGTTGAACAAGGCATCGGCGATCTTGTGCGTAACAGAACCGCCTTGATCCGGTTCTTCAAAGTCATAACTATCATGCAGGAATGCACGTACCTGTCCTATATCACCGCCTGCTTGAGCGAACTTGTACCAACCCACTAAACTATCCGGACGACCAGTGAATGCTGAATTGAAATTCGGGACGGCTGTAAGTGTGTGAATGTATCCGTCAGCTGGGCTGAATGTAGGCGCCTCTATCTTCCCCGTTGTGGCAGATCCGTTAACGGGTGTGCCAAAGGCCGCACCATTTTGCAAGCGAAGGCAGTAGTTACCCGTATGCGCCCCCGTCGTTTCCCTGAAACAGGTCTGTGGCCCAACCGGTGCCAGACCGCCACCGGTCTTATTGGAATTCCAATTCGTAGGTTCTTCCGTAGCGTCACCAACATTCTCCCAGTTCTCAAAACCACCATTGGGAACCACCGTTTGGGCTGAACCGCTCCAACTGAATAGAATAGCGGCAATGGTTGGTACGAGGTAGTTTGTGTTCATGTTCTTGAGTTAGGAACTTAGGAGATCGGAGCCAAATATAACGTCCTTGAGGATGCCTGTTTTCGAGTGCGACCGGTTAGGCGGCTGGGTGCTACACTCGCTTGGTCATACACCTGTTGCGGTCGAGGTGTTTAGAAGCTCAGCTGATCCTAACGCAGTGTTAATTGCTAACGTTTGTGTTTCTGCAGTGGCGGGCATAGGAGGTCTTAGCAATGGAGCGAAGCGAAATGCTAAGGCCGACCAGTTGCGATCTGTCCCACGACACAATTTAAATAAAGAAACCGAAAGTAATGAGGACACCGAGCCCCGCCATTGCAGAAACATTTTGTTGGGCGCAGTTTATTCTTGGTGGTAACTATATTCGAAGACCTTTACATAAGGTGGTTCATTGGCGTAGGACACCTCTTCTCTGATAAGGTCTTTAAATTCATTATAATAATATTTTGTCACGGTGTCCTTGTACCTATTTCCAATCGTGCTCGCTTGTATTAGATTGTCGTTGTTGTCGTACTGATAGTTTGTAGTCATGACTCCATCCTTCACTGATGAAACTCTATCTCGGTCGTCATAAAACCACTCCATTACCTCGTTGTCCCCATGCATTAAATTTGAATTCATTTTAATCAACCTTCCTTTATTGTCGTAGTCCCATGTAGCCTTAAGTTTCATAGGTCCAATGCCTGGATGAATCTCTTCAACTAGCCGCTTGTTCTTGTCGTATTTGTAATTAACTGTCCACGAATTTTCTCCTCTGTCCGAGTGCTTGCTCCAAACAATGATTTTCTCCTCCTTCACGCTGTCAAATTCGGTGTAGGTGTATTGATGGATATTTTTTTCAGTTAACGTTGAGTCGCCAATTTTAGCTGACAGCCATTGTCCCTTTTCATATTTTTTGTCTTTTGTTTCAAAATTATATGTCAGTTCCCTTTTTTCAATTAGCCTTTTTTTGTTGTCAAACTTGTATTCATGAAAGTCTTTGTAACAAGGCAATGAGTCACATGACCAGAATACCCTTAAAATAAGCCTTTGGTCTTTGTACCGGAATTCCCTTTTTACGTCATAGAGTTTAAAAGGCTTATTATAGTGACAACAAATGGAGTCTTTACAGGCTTCAATTTCAGAAACGACTTGTCCGTCAAGGGAAAACTTTGTCGTCTTAACCAATTTCTTAAGAGTAGTCCCATTTTTTGAGTCTCTAAATTATACTCTTTTCTCCTTCTTGATTTTATTGTCGGCCGGTCTTGTCCCGATGAGTAATGTCGTCAGTAGGATAACTAGGTACTTCATTGTCGTGAATAAATTGCCCAACGATCGTGTATGTCACAATGTGATATATACGGTTATGGCTTGGGTTTTAGTAATGGATTGGTTCCTAGTTGATTATGGCCTAAAATCGCATCAAGTGGGTTAATGATTTTTGCAAGGCTTTTCTGACTCACGTGGGTATAGATCTCCGTGGTGGCCAGATTACTGTGACCTAAAAGTTCCTGTATGTAGCGGATATCGGTTCCTCGTTCCATAAGGTGTGTTGCAAAACTATGCCGCAAAATATGAGGTGTTATCCGCGTAGTGATCCCAGCTACTTTACAACCCTTCTTTATGATCTCAGCTACACTATTAGCGCTGTACTGGCTGCGTTCAGGTCCTTCGAACATCCAGTAGTTGGGTGTGAATGTTATTAAGTAAGCACTTAGCGCAACGGCCAACTGAGCACTTAGAATGGTGTAGCGATCTTTTTTGCCCTTGCCGCCTTTTACCATTACCTGAAGTCTATCGAGGTTCACGTCGCTCTTGCGCAGATGCAAAAGTTCACTTCGTCGTATTCCTGTAGAATAAAGCAATGCAATGATCGCCTTGTGCTTAATGTTGGTTGTTGCTCCTATCAACCGAAGTACTTCTTCTTCGCTGGCTACGTGTGGAAGTTTCCTTTCCTTGCGAGGACGTTCCAACCAATACTCTTTCCGCTTCTGACCAAGTACCTTTTCATAATGGAATTTGATCGCGTTGATCACACCATTCTGCATGCTCTGGCTCACCTTCCTTTCGTTTACCAAATAGAGCAAGTAAGCATTGATCTCTTCCTCTGTGATCGCTTCGGGATCCCTTCCACCAAAATGGTCAAGGAACTTTGTGAAATGCGAGCAGTACTGCCGCACGGTGTTTTCACTGTACCGCCGCCGTTCAAGTGTTTCTAAGTAGCCCTTTGGAAGGTCTACTGCAGTGGTTATGGTTCGTACGGGTTCAGGTTTGGATGGCAGGGTAGGAGCACTTCTGCTGATGGATTCCGCTGGATGGGAGCGTTCGTGCGCATGTGGTGTATTAGAACGGTTCTGCGGTTTGCGCAACCCATCCATATCAACCCAAGCGGTGCCTTTGAATGATATGAATATTGCATTTAGTGCTGCTTCCGAATTCCGCACATACCAGCATTCATGGGTTTTGCTCCAAACTGCACCAGCAGCTTTAGCACATGCTATCAGTACCTGGTCGTTTTCAAAGCTCAACGCAATACACCGTGCACCATGATGGTATAAGTGCTCCAAACGCACATTCAATTTGGTATTGGTTGCAGGTTCCATAGATGAAGCAGGGTAAATATAGCGAACGTCGTGATCCCATGGCATGTTCGTAGGAAGTAATGGACTCGTCTGCTATGCGATGCTTCTCCGTATTTTCGCCGCCATGTTCCGCTATTTCATTACCGTTACTGCAGCGTTGGTCGCATTCGCTGCAACAGCCCAGGATTCACCCCGTTATGGCCGCGATAAGTTCCGCCAGTTGGATCAGGAGTTACCCACACCGAATGAGCAGCGCACGGCCAGCGGTGCACCCGGCCATGCGTATTGGCAGATGAAGGCCGATTACGATATCAAGGTGGAGATCGATGACGCAACACAGAAACTGACCGGTACCGAAACCATCACCTACCACAACCAAAGTCCGGATAAACTGGACTACCTCTGGTTGCAATTGGACGGGAATATTTTCGAGCCCGGTAGCGATGCGAACTTGATCAAGACCGGAACGATCGGTGATAGCGTTTCACTGAAGGAGATGGAGAATTGGGTGCAGCCCTTCGATGGTGGTTTCCGCATCACGAGTGTTACAGATGCCTCCGGAAGTAAGTTGACGCACACGATCAACAAGACCATGATGCGCATTGACCTGCCGAAAGCGTTGGCTCCCGGTGCAGTGTTCAGTTTCAAGATCGGTTGGTGGTTCCCGATCAACGACCGTATGAAAGTTGGCGGCCGAAGCGGTTACGAGTATTTCGCTGAGGAGGACAATTACCTCTACACCGTTGCGCAGTTCTACCCGCGTATGTGCGCCTACATGGATTACTCGGGTTGGATGCACAAGCAGTTCCTGGGTTCCGGTGAGTTCACACTCGACTTCGGAGATTATACCGTGAGCATTACCGTGCCCAGCGATCATATCGTTGGCGCGACCGGTTTGTTGCAGAATGAAAGTGCCGTGCTAACAGCTGAACAACGATCACGGTTGGCAAAGGCGCGCACGGCGGATATGCCGGTCATGATCGTTACGCCTGATGAAGCGTTGAAGGCCGAAAAGTCCAAGGCGAGCGGCAAGAAAACGTGGGTTTTCAAAGCGCAGAATGTGCGTGATGTTGCCTTCGCGAGTAGCCGCAAGTTCATCTGGGATGGACAGAACCAACCCGTTGGCAAGAACAACGTTCTATGCATGAGCTTTTACCCGAAAGAGGGCAATCCGTTGTGGGAGCAGTACAGCACCAAAGTAGTGGCACACACCATCAAGACCTACAGCAAGTACACGTGTGATTACATCTACCCGGTTGCGATCAGCGTACACACCGATCGCATCGGCATGGAGTATCCGATGATCTGTTTCAATGGTGGTCGCCCGGAGGCAGATGGTACCTACAGCGAGCGCACGAAGTATGGCATGATCGGGGTGATCATTCACGAAGTAGGGCACAACTTCTTCCCCATGATCATCAATAGCGATGAGCGCCAATGGACATGGATGGATGAGGGGTTGAATACCTTCACGCAATACCTCACCGAGCAGGAGTGGGACCGGGATTATCCGAGCTGGCGTGGGAAACCACGGAACATCGTGGGGTATATGAAAGGCGATGTCAACGCTGCACCGGATAAGGTGAAAGCCCGCATCGAGCCGATCATGACCAACAGTGAAAGCATCACGCAGTTCGGTAACAACGCGTATGGCAAGCCATGTACGGCGCTGAACATTCTGCGCGAAACCGTTATGGGGCGTGAGTTGTTCGATCATGCATTCAAGACCTACGCTAACCGATGGAAATTCAAGCACCCCAAACCAGCTGATTTTTTCCGCACCATGGAAGATGCCAGCGGCGTGGACCTCGATTGGTTCTGGCGCGGTTGGTTCTACACCACCGATCATGTGGATCTCGCACTTACCAACTTGAAATACAAACGCATGGATCCTGTTGATCCTGTGATCTCCGAAGGCCTGAAGCGCAAGGACAAAGCCGCCGAAGCTCCGGACCTTACCAGAGAGCGTAACATGACCGCACTCGCACAAGTGATGCTGGAGCGCGACTCGGTAACACGCGACTTCTACAACAGCTACGACCCACTCACAGCCACTTCACGCGACAAAGCGAGGTATGATAAGATGATGGCTTCGTTGAGCGATAAAGAACGCACGTTGCTCGATGCGGACCTGCACCTCTACGAACTCAGTTTCAAGAATATCGGTGGCTTGGTAATGCCGTTGATCCTGGAATGGGAATTCGCCGATGGCACCAAAGAGATCGATCACATTCCGGCCGAGATCTGGAAGACCAGCGATGAAGTGACCAAGGTATTCGTCAAGAAAAAGGAAGTCGTTTCCGTAGTGATGGACCCGTTCCTGGAAACAGCGGACTGCGACCTCAACAACAACAGCTGGCCGCCGCGCATGGTGCCAACGCGGTTCGATGTGTTCAAGGAGAGCCAGTGGAAAGAACCCAACCCTATGCAGATGGAACGGAAGCAGCGAGCGGAGGGGTTGAAGCCGTAGGGTAGTGGTTTTGAAGCAGGGTTATCCAAGGCAACTTGAGGTTGCCATCGCAGATGCTCCGGAGTGTGATCTGTTGTATCTTTGGAAGTGCCATGATACATGACCCAAAAGAATTGATTACAGTTGACCAAGCTATACTTGGAGGTTGTCCGGTTTTCAGAGGCACGCGTGTCCCAGTGGGTTCGCTGATAAGTCATTTGGAAAAAGGGATCACGGTGGATGAATTCCTATCCGACTTTCCGTCGGTTTCAAAGGAACAAGCAACCAGTTTATTGGAGTTGGTGGGCGCTTTATTCTCAGCCGAAAAGATCACGAAGTTGTATGAAGCTGCTGCTTGATGAGAATTTGCCCAAGCGGATCAAAGCGGAACTTCTTCCAAATGATGTTTGGACCGTACAAAAAATGGGTTGGCGAGGTAAAACCAATGGCGAATTGCTGAGGTTAATGAAGTTTGAAGGCTTTGAAGCCTTGATGACCTTTGATAAGAACTTGGTGTATCAACAGAACTTTGCACAGTATGATCTCCATGTGATCGTATTGGATGCACCTGACAATACCTTTTTAACACTGAAACCGTTAATTGCCAAGGTTATGGATGCTATTGCTAATTCTGAGATCAATGGGTTGGTGGTCATTAGATAATTGCGATGGTATTCTAGGTGCAATTCATATGATTGACATGGAAAACGTCAACTAATGACAACTACTGAATTAAAGCTGAACCTGCTGGAACGTCTCGCACTTGTGCAGGATGCATCCCTGCTTCTTCGTTTGAAACAAGTTTTCGATCGTGAGCTTGTGGCAACAGATGACCTATCGGAAGGTGAATTAGCTGAACTGCGTGAGATCGAACGTAGACAAGAGCGTGGAGAGGATACCTATGTATCCATGGAAGAGGCAATGCGCATGGCACATGAGGCAGTAGTAAAATAACCTGTCAGCTATTGACGGAAAAAGTTCAAACCACCACCCACAACCTTCCAGGCTCCAACCGGAAGCGCACATCATTGCCCACTTCCAGCGGCTCGCCATCCAAATGGGCAAGTGTTCCGCCCTGCACGACGGTGGCTTCGGTAGTGACCAGATTCTGGATGAACTTGCTGGAATCCGCTCTATGCGTATAGATCTGCCACAAGGTCTTCAGCATGGAAAAGAAGGGCGGTTTGCGCACCAGTCGCAATTCGGCAAACCCATCGTCAGGCCGTGATCCAGGACTTATTACTGCACCGTTACCGAATTCACGTGTGTTGCAGAACACGGCCATCAACACGTGCTCAGTGATCCGTTCGCCATTGGCGTGTACGGTCACTTGCATCGGCTTGGCACCAAGGACTTCTTGGATGATGATCTTCGCGTAACCCCACATACCACGGCCTTTGCTTTTATCGAACCGGTGTGCTACCCGAGCATCGAAACCGATACCTGCAACACCTAGGAATGCGTGGTCATTGAGGTAGCAAACATCCATCAACTTGGCTGTTCCGGTGAATGCGCGGTGCATTGCTTCAGTCGGTTCCAACGGCAGTTCCAACGAGCGTGCATAGCCATTTCCACTCCCCAACGGAATTATGCCGAGTGCCACTTTGGTGCCGATCAGTCCTGCTGCAATGGAGTTCAAGGTACCATCGCCTCCTGCGCTAACTACCATGTCCATGCCGCTGGAGACCGCCTCTTGCGCAAACTGCGTTCCATGACCGTGCCCTGTTACCAAACGTACGGTCAGTTCGTAACCGTGCTCTTGGGCAATACCGATCGCCGCATTTTCGATCATCGGTGCTTTGCCCTTCCCCGAACGTGGGTTGATCACCAACATCGCCTTCTTCATGGCACTTCCGGGGTTGCGGTAAGCTGGCTTTTGATCAAATGGCCATTGTATTGTTGGATCGCAGCCTTCAGGTACAATTCCATTTCCGCAGCCAAGATCGGATCCACCGTCTTTGTGCTATCCAAGGTTCGTGCTTCGATCACCTGATCTCCATCGAACTTTACCTGAGCATGTTCGCTCACAACGCTGTAAACCCCATTACTTGCCATGATGGCATAGGGCCTTGTTTCGTTGCGCAAAGCACTATGACCGAAGCTGAAGAACCGGTCCGAACATCCGATCAGATCCAACGTTGTAGGCAGAATGTCGATGTGTTGCGTGATCTTCGTTTGTGCTGCTGGAGTGATCTTACTCGGCATGTAATAGAAGAGCGGCACCCAGTGATCAATGGCCTTATCACTGTGAGATCCGGTTCGTTCGATGTCCGCGGTGTGATCAGCGGTAATGACGAATAACGTGTTGGCGAACCACGGCATTTTTGCTGCGCTCAGAAAGAACTGGCGCACCGCATTGTCCGTGTAGCGAAGGGTAGGGTGAATGGTCAAGGTGCCACCGTTGAAACGTTCGGCATCTTCGGGCAGAAGTTCATACGGATGATGCGAGCTTAATGTAAAAACGCTGCTGATGAATGGTTCTTTCTCCTTCGATAGTTCTGCTACGTAATACCATTCCTTCCCCCGTGATAGAAGCTGGTGGAATAACCTTCTTTGCCCAAAACACTCGCAATGGAAGTGAACGGTAAACTTGCGTAGGGTGATGTCAGAAATGCTTCATCCATCCATTCTGGCATACTGGCCAGAACTGCAGGTATTCCATCCACACTTCGGCGTCCATTCGCATAGGCGTTGGTCATGTTCAGACTTTGTCCCATCAACGAATCGAGGAATGGTATATAGCCTTCGCCTCCGCCAAGTCTGCCACTGTACACCGCAGAAAAACTCTCGAGAATGATCACGACAACATTCGGGCGCTGTATAGTGGAAACACTATCGAACGGTGCATATGGAAGGTCCTTGTACTGATGCATTACAGGCCATAGCGCGTCGGCTTCAGCTTGGTCCATGTAAACACGTTCTTCCAGCGTTGGCTTGCCCAAACTGGTCATCATGGTGAAGGGTGTATTCAGTACCAACGGCAAATAACTCGCACCACCATACTTCGCGCCATCAAGCACTTGCAAGGGCATCAACTGCAGACCACCGCGTGATGCCAACCCAACAAGGACCACGGCAAGGATCCGCCAGCTTATCTGTTGGAATGCTTTCCGTTCCACGGGTTCACCAATGTGGCCTACACGTTCGTAGATCCATCCTATGAGAGTAAGGCATCCAACGTAGATCAGTGCGATGTACCAATAGTCCCTGAGGAATGCGGGTGCTAGATTGATCGTGTCACCGCCGCTGACCATCATGTTGAGAAAGTCAGCAGTGCTACGTTTCAAACTGAATTTGTAGAATTCCAGATCAACGCATTGAAAGAACAAGGTGATGGCATTGATCGTCATAAACACCCAGAATTGGATGCGTCCGAATAGTTTGTTCGGATAGGGGTTGATCAAGAAAAGTACGATCCAAGGCAAGTATAACCAGGCAATGGCACTGAGGTCGAATCGAACGCCACCTACGAATGCCCAGAAGGAAGGATCCGGGAACGCCATGCTGTTCAGTGCCCAGAACAGTAGCCGTAATAGAGTATACACTAACGTGACCGCTCCTAAACGAAGTACGAGAACGGTAAGTGGGCCGCGCAACATGCCGCGAAGTTGCGGAATAGTTCAGGGAATCACATCGCGGTCAATTTCGTTTATCAGAGCTTAACAGTTCCGTTTTTAGGATCTCGGAATTCCTTTGAAGTTGGCATTTATGATAGCGTTCTGGTGCAACGGTGTATTTTTCGCCCTCATTTCAGGATGTGAACTGTTGTTATGCCCGGATCTACCGACCTCCATACTGTTCCTGCCAAAGCGCTGCGGGTGTGCATGGTTGTTCCGTGCTACAACGAAGCAGGCGTTCTGCAGCACACCACCGAAGTGCTTCTCAACGAACTGACAAGCCTTGCAATGGAAGGATACGCGACTGCTGATAGCTACGTGTGTTGCGTGGACGATGGCAGCCGGGATATCACATGGGAAGAGATCGAAGTGCTTTCTAAGAACAATGCACGGATCAAAGGGTTGAAGTTGAGTGCCAATTTCGGACACCAGAACGCGGTGATAGCCGGGCTCTTTACGGAACGCACGCATGCGGATATCCTCATCTCCATGGATGCGGACCTGCAGGATGATGTTTCGGTGATCTCCAAAATGGTGAAGTTGCACCACGCCGGAAAACGCGTTGTGTATGGCGTTCGTTTGGATAGGCAAGTGGATTCGTTCGGAAAGCAGATCGCAGCAAAGCTGTACTACAGCCTGATCCGCAGAATGAATGACCGTGCGATCAAAGGGCATGCGGATTTCCGGTCCGCGGATTCCAAAGTGATCGCTGATCTGGAGCGTTTCAACGAGGCAAATATCTATTTACGCGGCTTGTTCCCATTGATCGGATATCCTTCCGCGGAAGTCCAGTACGTCCGAAAAGAGCGCCATGCAGGTGAGTCCAAATACAGCTACCGGAAGTTGATGAGCTTGGCATGGCAAGGCATCACATCGTTCACGACCACACCGCTGAAATTGGTTTTCTACCTCGGTATCGCGATGATGTTCATGAGCTTTGGTGTTGCGGTATGGGTGATCTGGGGCTTGTTCGCTGGGCAAGCCATTCAAGGGTGGGCCTCAACGCTATTGATCATCACCATCTTTTCGGCGATGATCATCACCAGTCTCGGGATCATTGGAGAGTACATCGGTAAGATCTACCAAGAGGTGAAGCAACGCCCCCGTTACATCATTGAACGCACTACCGGTGAGTGACCCTAAGGATACCGCGTTCTCCGAAGAACAGTTCGATAAGCTATACCCGCTAGGCGTGGAACGGCATTATTGGAGCCGCTGTCGGAATAAGGTCATTGCACACACCCT